>NZ_JAMYEH010000002.1:0-218096 GCF_033790745.1 Micrococcus sp. M4NT | reverse complement strand
ATCGCCCGGACCGACGCGTGTCAGGAATGCTGATATTCGCTGATTATCAGCAGTGATGTAACATCAGGGCCATGCCACGTCGCCGGACGGACACCGCAGCGCGAGAGCCCCGACCCACCCGGGGCGTCGCCGTGATCGCGGACATCGTCGGGTCCCGCACCCTCGCGGACCGGGCGGCCGCCCAGGCCGCGATCCTCCACGCCTTCGCCGCGGCCGAGCGCCAGGTGTCCCCGCTCCTGCCGGGCTGGGCCACGGTGGGGGACGAGTTCCAGTCGCTCCACACCCACTGGAGCATGGCCGCGCGCGCCGTCCTGCGGGTCGGCCTGGCGCTGCCGCCCGGGCTCGCGCTGCGGTTCGGCCTTGGCGAGGGGGACCATCACGAGGTCGGCGGGGACGCGGGGGAGGGCGGCCCGATCCTGGACGGCACCGCATGGCACCGCGCCCGCGCGGCCCTCGAGGCCGCGGACGGCCGGGCAGCCGGCGCGGCCACGGCGTTCGTCGGCCCGGACCCGGAGCTCTCCCTCGCCGTGGACGGCCAGCTTCTCCTGAGGGACCACCTCGTCGGGCGGCTCCGGGCCCGGGAGCGCCGCCTGGCGGCGGCCCTGCTCGCCGGGTCCACGCAGACCGAGGCCGCACGGCAAGAGCGCATCACCCAGTCGGCGGTCTCCCAGGCCGTCGCCCGCTCCGGCGTGGGACGGATCCTCGAGCTGGACGCCCTGCATGCCGCCGCGGGGGAGGGCCGATGACCGCGCTCGCCCTGCTCGCCGTCGGCCTGTACGACCTCGCGCGTTCGCTCGCGCCGGCGGCGTGGTCCCCGGGTCGGGCGGGGCGGACCGCCCTGGGCGCCGCGGTCGTCGGCGTGCTCCTGGGCGCGGCCGCGCTGGCCGTCGTCGGCCCGCCGTGGACCTCGGTGGCGGGCGCGGTCCTCGTGGCCTGCGGAGCCCTCCTGGCGTGGGGGGCCACGGGAGCGGAACGGCCCCGCGTCCTGCTGGGCGTGGTGGCCGCCCTCGGGCTGGTCGGCGTCCTCGAGCTGGGTCTCGGCGCACCGGAGCACCGCTTCGCACCGGCGGGGCTGACGATGGTGGCGGTGGCCGTCGCCATCGCCGAGACGGCCAACCGCATCACGCGCGCCGTGCTGCAGCTCGCCGGGCGCCGCACCGGGGAGTCGGAGGCCGCCCCGGCCGCCGAGGCGGAGCCGCCCCTGCGCGGGGGCCGCTACATCGGCCCCATGGAGCGGGTGCTCATGGTGCTCCTCGGCCTCGCCCACGCGTGGCAGGTCATCGCCGCGCTCATGGCGGCCAAGGGCATCGTGCGCTTCCCGGAGATCTCGGCCGACCGGGGGGACGGCTCGCGCGCCGAGGAGTTCCTGGTGGGCTCACTGGCCAGCTGGGGGCTCGCCGCCGTCGGCGGTCTGCTCGTGTGGCTCTCCCTCGGCTCTCCGCCCTTCCCTGCGGGAGGGTGAGACAGCGACGACCCCGTGTCACACGAACACTGATAGTCCCCCCATATAAGCAGTTCCGCACACATGCACCGGAGGCCCGCCCCCATGACCCACCACCACGACGCCGACTCCCCGGCTGCCCTGGCCCGCGCCGACTTCCGTTCCGGCCTCGTCCGCCCGACGTCGGGCCTGGCCCCGGGCCGCACGCAGGCCAACCTCGTGGTCCTGCCGCGGGACTGGGCCTTCGACATGCTGCTGTTCGCCCAGCGCAACCCCGGCCCCATGCCCCTGCTGGACGTCACCGAGCCGGGAGAGCCGACGACGTCGTGGGCGCCCGGCGCGGACCTGCGCACCGACCTGCCGCTCTACCGCGTGTGGCGCGACGGCGAGCTGGTCGAGGAGGTCTCGGACGCGACCGACCACTGGGGCGAGGACGCCGTCGCCTTCCTCACCGGCTGCAGCTTCGGCTTCGAGGCCGCGCTGCAGCGGGCCGGGGTGCCCGTGCGCAACCTGGACCAGGGGCGCAACGTGGCGATGTACCGCACGGACCGTCCGCTGCGCCCCGCGGGGCGGATGCACGGCGAGCTCGTGGTCTCGATGCGTCCCGTGCCGCCCGAGCTCGTGGCGACGGCCGTCACCGTCAGCGCCGCCGTGCCGTTCGCCCACGGCGCCCCCGTGCACGTCGGCGACCCCTCCCGCCTCGGCGTCGCCGACCTCGCCGCGCCGGACTACGGCGAGGCCACGGACCTCGAGCCGGGCGACGTCCCCGTCTTCTGGCCGTGCGGCGTCACCCCGCAGCGGGCGCTCGAGGTCTCCCGGCCGCCGTGGGCCATCACGCATGCGCCGGGGCACATGTTCATCACCGACGCCGTGGAGGGGGCGGCGCGGGTCTAGACTGACGGCCGCCCCGCCGACGAAAGGACCCCCGTCCATGGACGTTCTCAGCCCCGCCTTCGAGGTCGGCACCCTCGTGGTGCTCGGCCTCATCCTGCTGCTGGACCTGCTCTACGTCGCGCGGCGGCCCCATGAGCCCTCCATGAAGGAGGCGGGCCTGTGGATCGGCTTCTACGTGACGCTCGCCCTCGTCTTCGCGGGCCTGCTCTTCGTCCTGGGCGACGCCCAGCACGGCACGGAGTTCCTTGCCGGCTGGGTCACCGAGTACAGCCTGAGCGTGGACAACCTGTTCGTCTTCCTCATCATCATGGCCAAGTTCCAGGTGCCGCGCCGGTACCAGCAGGAGGTCCTGATGGTGGGCATCATCATCGCCCTCATCGCGCGGGCCGTCTTCATCGCGATCGGCGCGGTGGCCATCGAGCACCTCACGTGGGTGTTCTACATCTTCGGCGCCTTCCTGCTCTGGACCGCATGGCACCAGCTCAAGGACGACGACGACGGCGAGGAGTCCGAGCCCGGGATCGTCGCCCGGCTCACGCGCC
Source organism: Micrococcus sp. M4NT (assembly GCF_033790745.1). Classification (NCBI taxonomy): domain Bacteria; kingdom Bacillati; phylum Actinomycetota; class Actinomycetes; order Micrococcales; family Micrococcaceae; genus Micrococcus; species Micrococcus sp. M4NT. The sequence goes on along the minus strand of NZ_JAMYEH010000002.1, from coordinate 215,219 downwards.
GGCTCAACGTGGCCCCGGACTACGACGGGAACAGGCTGCGCACCACCGTGGACGGCAAGCGCATGTTCACTCCCATGGTGGTCGTGTTCATCACCATCGGCCTGACGGACGTCATGTTCGCGGTGGACTCGATCCCGGCGATCTTCGGCCTCACCCAGAACTGGTTCATCGTGCTGACGGCCAACATCTTCGCCCTCATGGGCCTGCGCCAGCTCTACTTCCTGCTCGGCGGGCTCATGGACCGCCTGGTGTTCCTCAAGCACGGACTCGCGTTCATCCTCGCCTTCATCGGCGTGAAGCTCATCTTCCACGCCCTGCACGAGAACGAGCTGCCCTTCCTCAACGGCGGCCAGCCCGTCACCTGGGTGCCGGAGATCTCCACGTTCGTCTCGCTGGCCGTCATCCTGGGCACCCTCGTGGTCGCCACCCTCGCCTCCCTGCTGTGGGGCAAGGCGCCCGAGGACGGGGCGGAGCCGGTCTTCCACGGCGCGCACCGCATGCAGGACATCGCGGAGCGGGCGGAGTCGGACGACCGTTGAGCCGGCGGGCGCGCCCTCCGGTAGAGTGGGCCCGTCGTGGGGGAGTATCCACAACGCTGTGAACGTCAGTACGCGCGCCGATCGGTCGAGAATCCCGATGCGGCCCGCCGGGCACAGCGGCCTGGGCGCCGGGAGGAACCGGAGGCGAGGCGGAGAGACTTGCGAGCACTCATCGAGACCCCCTCACGAAAGGTGCTCCCATGGAGATCACCGGTCTGACCTGGGGGCTGACGATCGCACTGATCGTGGGCCTCCTCGCCTTCGACTACTTCGCCCACGTGCGCAAGGCGCACACGCCCACCATCCGCGAGGCCGCGGTCTGGTCCGGCGTCTACATCGGCATCGCCCTGCTCTTCGGCCTCGTCTTCTTCGCGTTCGGGGACACCCAGCACGCGGTGGAGTACTACACCGGCTACATCCTGGAGAAGGCGCTCAGCGTCGACAACCTCTTCGTGTTCCTGGTCATCATGGCCTCGTTCCGGGTCCCGCGCGACTACCAGCAGAAGGTGCTGCTGTTCGGCATCACCTTCGCGCTCATCTCCCGCACGGTCTTCATCCTGCTGGGCGCGGCCGTGATCTCGGTGTGGTCCGACGTGTTCTACCTCTTCGGCATCGTGCTCCTGATCGTGGCCGGCAACCAGCTCAAGGGGGAGCTCGCGGGCGACTCCGCCGAGGACGAGGCAGACAACGTGATGGTCCGCCTGGCCAAGCGCTTCCTCCCCGCCTCGGACTCGTTCGACGGCGACCGGCTGTTCACGGTGGAGAACGGCAAGAAGGTCATGACGCCGATGCTCCTCGTCATGGTGGCCATCGGCGCGACGGACATCCTCTTCGCCTTCGACTCCATCCCCGCCATCTTCGGCGTGACCCAGGAGGCGTACATCGTCTTCACGGCCACCGCGTTCTCCCTCATGGGCCTGCGCCAGCTGTACTTCCTCATCGACGGCCTCCTGGACCGCCTCGTGTACCTCTCGTACGGCCTGTCCGCGATCCTCGCCTTCATCGGCGTGAAGCTGATCCTCCACGCGCTGCACGAGAACAACCTCTCGTTCATCAACGACGGCCAGAACGTGTCGGTTGTGGAGATCCCCACGGTGCTCTCGCTGATCGTCGTCGTCGGCATCCTGGTGCTGACCGTGCTGGTCTCCCTGGCCTCGCCCAAGGGCCAGGCCCTGCGGACGCTGCAGAACGCGGAGAAGTTCTCCCACCGCTTCACCCAGCTCGACCCGCAGGCGCCCCTCGAGGAGCGCCGCGCGGCCGCCGAGAGGATGGACACCTGGACGGCCAAGGCCGAGCAGGTCGACCAGAAGTGGCGGGACAAGCTCCTGGACCACAAGGACCGCTACTCCCAGATCATCCGCACGGCGCACGAGACGCGCCTCTCCGACCCGGACTCGGCGGATCCGCGCGGCGTGTCCGAGGCGATCGTCCGCCAGGCCGGACCCCGCGTCTGAGGCACGCGGCGTCGCCGCACGGACAGGCCCCCGCCCCGATCACCCGATCGGACCGGGGGCCTCCGTCATCTCCAGGAGACGGGCGAGGACGGCCGCGCCGTCGTCGGCGAGCCCGTCGTGGTGGAACGCGTCGGTCTCCCACACGCGCAGCCCGCGCACCCGTGCGGCCGTCTCGAGGGAGAGGTCGCGGTCCACGTAGACGTCGTGCGTGTAGACGGCCGCGGCCACGGGCACGCGGTTGGCCGCGAGCGCGCCGAGGTCGTAGAGCGCGCCCCAGTCCTCGCGGGCGGCTATGAGCTGCGCGGCCTCGGCCAGCGGGTGCAGGGGCGCCCCGGCCTCGAGCTGCCACGCGAACACGTGCTCGCCCGTGAGCAGGGGGGTGCCCTCCGGGGCGGCGGCGTCCCCGCCGCACGCGCCCGGGTCGAAGTCCGGGTGCTCCTGGAGGACGCGCGCGGCCGACCAGTCCGTCGGCGCGGCGCCCGGCTGGGCGTAGATCGCCTCGTGGAGCAGTGTGTACAGCGGCGTCTGGGCGCGGTCGGCCTGGGCGGCGACGGCGGCCCGGAAGCCCTCGCTCAGCCGCGCCTGGCGAGCACCCTCGTCGAACGCCTCGGTCAGCACGTAGAGCAGGGAGTCGACGCGGGTGTTGCCGCCCAGCAGCATGCCGAGCATCTGGGCGCGGGCCACCGTGAGCGCGGTGCCGTCCGGCAGGCGCTCGGGCGTGCCGGCCGACTCGCGGGCCCGCAGATGGGCGACGACGCGCTCCCAGGCCACCCACGCGTGCGGGTGGCGGTCGAAGAACTCGCGGTTCCGCTCCCGCATGCGCGCGTAGGTGGCCCGGTACACGCGGTCGGCGTGCCCCGTGAGCGGGGCGAGGCCGCCCGTGACGTGGCAGCGCGCGAGGCCCTCGGGGAACCAGGAGAGGTAGCTCAGCGTGCAGAAGCCGCCGAAGCTCTGGCCGAGCGTGGCCCACGGGTCCGCGCCGAGGGCGAGGCGGACCATCTCGGCGTCCGCGACGATGGAGGGCGCCCGCAGGTGCCCCAGGTACGCGGCCTGGGCCTCGGGGGACATCCCCGCGAGGGAAGCGACGGTGGCCGGGGTGGAGGCCACCGTCCCGCGCTGGTCCAGCAGGAGCACCCGGAACCGCCCCGCGGCCTCCTTGAGCCAGCCGCCCAGGCGTGCGGGGCGGGCGGCGCCGCTGCCCGGACCGCCCTGCAGGTACAGGAGCCAGGGCAGGTCCGCCGACCCTGCCGCCGGTCCGCGCACCTCGCGCGCGACCACGCGGAGCGTGCCCGCGCCCCCGGGCCCGAGCCCCGTGGCGGACGCGTCCTTCGCCCGCGCCTGCTCGAGGGTGTCGGCGTGGTCGACGGGGACGGTGAACCGGTGGTCCACGATCACCGTGCCGTCGAAGAGCGTCGTCTGCGCGCCGCGCACGTGCTCCGCGGCCTCCCGGGGCGCGAAGCCGCGCGGGTCGCCGGGCGGGAGCGCCGAGGCGGCCCCGCCCCCGGGGACGGGGGAGCCGCCGTCGTGCGTCACAGCCCCCACCCGGACTCGGGCGCGCCCACCGAGACGACGCGGATGACGGGGTGACCGGCCTCGTCCGAGGCGTCGAGGTCGACGACCGCGTTGATGCCGTGGTCGAGGTCGCCGTCGTGGTCCTTGAGGACCTGGCGGACGGCCCACCAGCGGGCGCCGGTGAGCTCGAGCGGGGCGGGCACGGGGGGCGCCGTGGCCACGCGGAACAGCTCGGGGCCGCGCGCGGCGGCCGAGTCGTCGATGTCCTCGTGGTCGTCGAAGTACGCGTCGAGCGCGTCGGCCCAGTCGTCCGCGGAGAGGTCGCCGGAGAGCTCGGCCAGCCGCGCGTCCTGCTCGTCCCCGAACAGGCGCACCCGCTGGAACAGCGCGTTGCGCACCATCACGCGGAACACCGGCGTGTTGTCCGTGAGGCGCGGGGGAGCGGGCGGGGCGATGGACTCCATGTCCTTGCGGAGCTCCTCGATGTCCCCGGCCACGAGGTCCTCCCACTCCTCGAGGAGGGAGGAGTCGGTCTGCTTCACCATCTCGTCGAGCCAGTCCAGCAGCACCTGCAGCTCGTCCGTGCGCGACTCCTGCGGCACCGTGTGGCGCAGCGCCTTCACGGCGTCCGTGAGGTAGCGCAGCAGCACGCCCTCGGAGCGGGCGATCCCGTAGAAGCGCACGTAGTCGCCGAAGCCCATGGCGCGCTCGAACATGTCCCGCACCACGGACTTCGGGGCGAGCTCGAACTCGGCGAGCCACGGGGCGTCCTTGCGGTACACCTCGAACTGCTGCTCGAGCAGCTCGGCGAGCGGCTGCGGGTACGTGACCTCCTCGAGGGCGGCCATGCGGTCGTTGTAGTCCATGCCCTCGGCCTTCATGGCGGCCACGGCCTCGCCCTTGGCCTTCTTCACCTGGGCGGAGAGCACCTGGCGCGGCGGGTCGAGGGTCGCCTCGATCACGGAGACGACGTCGAGCGCGTGGTCCGGCTCGGCCGGGTCCAGGAGCTCGAGGGCGGCCAGGGCGAAGGGGGAGAGCGGCTGGTTGAGGGCGAAGTCCGCCTGCAGGTCCACCGTGAGGTCCACCGTGCGGCCCTCGGCGTCCGGCTCCGGGAGCTTCTCCACGATCCCCGCGGCGAGCAGCTCGCGGAAGATGCCGAGCGCCTGCCGCATCAGCGCCGCCTGGCGGGCCGGCGTCTCGTGCGTGCCGCGCAGCAGGCGCCGCACCGCGATCACGGGGTCCCCGGGCCGGTCCAGGATGTTCAGGAGCATGGAGTGGGTGAGCCGCATGCGGGAGGACAGCGGCTCCGGCTCGGCCTCCACGAGGCGCTCGAAGCTGGCCCGGCCCCACGAGACGAACCCCTGCGGCGGCGACTTCTTCTTCGCGCCCTTGAGGGACTGCTTCATGCGCTTCTCGCGCTCGGCCTCGTCCTTGACGGACGCGAACTTCGCGGCGGCCCTGCGCGCGGCCGCGGCGTTCTCGATCACGTGCTCGGGGGCCTGCACCACCACGGTGCCCGAGGTGTCGTAGCCCGCGCGCCCGGCCCGTCCGGCGATCTGGTGGAACTCGCGGGCCTGGAGGAGGCGGGTCCGCTCGCCGTCGAACTTGGACAGCGCGGTGAGGAGCACGGTGCGGATCGGCACGTTGATCCCGACGCCGAGCGTGTCCGTGCCGCAGATGACCTTGAGCAGGCCGTCCTGCGCGAGCTTCTCCACGAGGCGCCGGTACTTCGGGAGCATGCCCGCGTGGTGCACGCCGATGCCCGCCCGCACGAGGCGGTTCAGGGTGTGGCCGAAGCCCGCGGAGAAGCGGAAGCCGGCGATCCGCGCCGCGATGGCCTCCTTCTCCTCCTTCGTGGTCACGGAGATCGAGGTCAGCCCCTGGGCCGTCTCCACGGCGTCCAGCTGGGAGAAGTGCACCACGTACACGGGGGCCTGGCGGGTGGAGACGAGCTCCTCCACCTTCTCCTGCAGCGGGACCTCGGACCACTCGAAGCTCAGGGGGATCGGGCGCTCGGCGTGGGCGACGACGGCGGTCTCGCGGCCCGTGCGCTCGGTCAGGTCCGCGGTGAGGCGGCTCGTGTCGCCCAGGGTGGCGGACATGAGGAGGAACCGCGCCTGGGGGAGCTCCAGGAGCGGCAGCTGCCACGCCCAGCCGCGGGAGGGGTCCGCGTAGTAGTGGAACTCGTCCATGACCACGGTGCCGATGTCCATCCCCGAGCCCTCCCGCAGTGCGCGGTTGGCCAGGATCTCGGCGGTGCAGCAGATGATGGGGGCGTCGCCGTTCACGGTGGAGTCGCCCGTGACCATGCCGACGTTCTCCGCGCCGAACACGTCCACGAGGGCGAAGAACTTCTCGGAGACGAGCGCCTTGATCGGCGCCGTGTAGTAGGAGACGCGCTCGTGCGCGAGGGCGTCGGCGTGGGCCCCGATGGCCACGAGTGACTTCCCGGAGCCCGTGGGGGTGGCGAGCACCACGTTGTGGCCCTGCACGAGCTCGAGGACGGCCTCCTCCTGCGCCGGGTACAGGGAGATCCCGCGCTCGTCCGTCCACGCGGTGAACGCCTCGAACACCGCGTCGGCGTCCGGGGACGCGTCCAGGGCGTCGAGGCGGGCGAGGAGGGCGAGGAGGGCGGGCGGAGTCGTGGCGGAGGCGGGAGCGGGGGCAGAGGAAGTCATCCCGCCCAGGGTATCGGCGCCGGCCGGGGTCACCAGCCGCGCTCGGCCCACTCCGGCAGGTGCGGCCGCTCGTCGCCGAGCGTGGTCGAGTCGCCGTGGCCGGGGTGGACGTGCGTGTCGTCGTCGTAGACGTCGAAGAGGCGCGCGCTGACGTCGGCGAGCAGGGAGGCGAACCGCTCCGGATCCTTCTCCGTGCTGCCCACGCCGCCGGGGAAGAGGGAGTCTCCGGTGAAGAGCAGGGTCGCCTCGTCGGGGCCGGGCTCGTGGGCCAGGGCGATCGAGCCCGGGGTGTGGCCGCGCAGGGCGATCACGTCGAGCACGAGGCCGTCCACGGCGATCCGGTCGCCCTGGCCGACGGCCCGGTCGATCTGCACGCCGGACTCCTCGGCGATGGCGGCGGCGTCGTCGGCCCCGGCGTAGAGGACCGCCTCCTCGTGGGCCCCGGCGACCTCGGCGAGCGCCCGGACGTGGTCCCAGTGGCGGTGCGTCGTGACGATCGCCGCGAGCCAGGTCTCGCACGGGGTGTCGACGTCGGCCGAGGCCAGCAGCGCCTCGATCGCGTCCGCGTCGTCCGCGGCGTCGATCAGCACCTGTGCTCCCGTCGTCTTGGAGGTCAGGAGGTACACGTCGTTGTCCATCGCGGAGACGGAGCGGACGCGCACGGAGACTCCCGGCAGGTCGTGCAGGACGCGGTTCTTCGAGGTCGCGGGCATGCGGACCAGTGTGGCCGAAAGGCCCCGGAGGCGCCAGGGGCGGACCGGCCCGGACCGGAGAGCACCGACCCGGGCCGGGGCCCGGACCGGGGCTCGGACGGGGAACGACGGTCAGCGTCGGCGCGCCCGGGCGGGCCGGCTCCGCCGCGCGGGGAGTCCCCCTGCCGTGTCCGGTGCCCCGCCTACACTGGCCGGGTGCCGAAGAACACCGCCCCCACCCCGTCCACCGCCGCCCCCGAGTCCGCTCCCGGGCCCGCCGTCGAGCCGGAGCGTGCCGGGCTCGCGTCCGGCCACGGCCGCCTCGCGCAGGCCGGCGCCGAGCGGGACCGCATCGTCGTGAAGGGCGCGCGCGAGCACAACCTGAAGAACGTGGACGTGTCCATCCCGCGGGACGCCATGGTGGTCTTCACGGGCCTGTCCGGCTCGGGCAAGTCCTCCCTCGCGTTCGACACGATCTTCGCCGAGGGCCAGCGGCGCTACGTGGAGTCGCTCTCCTCGTACGCGCGCATGTTCCTGGGCCGTGTGGACAAGCCGGACGTGGACTTCATCGAGGGCCTGTCCCCGGCGGTCTCCATCGACCAGAAGTCCACCAACCGCAACCCGCGCTCCACGGTGGGCACCATCACCGAGATCTACGACTACATGCGTCTGCTCTGGGCCCGCGTCGGCGTGGCCCACTGCCCCGTGTGCGGGGAGCCCGTGAGCCGCCAGACCCCGCAGCAGATCGTGGACCAGCTCGAGGAGCTGCCCGAGCGCACCCGCTTCCAGGTGCTGGCCCCCGTGGTCCGCGGCCGCAAGGGCGAGTTCGTGGACCTCTTCGCCCAGCTGACCACGCAGGGCTTCGCCCGCGCGGTGGTGGACGGGGAGACGGTCCAGCTCTCCGACCCGCCCACGCTGAAGAAGCAGAACAAGCACACCATCGCCGTCGTGGTGGACCGCCTGGCCATGAAGGAGGGCATCCGCCAGCGCCTCACGGACTCCGTGGAGACCGCGCTGAAGATCGCGGACGGCCTCGTGGCGGTCGAGTTCGTGGACGTGGAGGTCGAGGAGCAGAAGGGCAAGAAGAACACGGGGGAGTGGGGCGGCAAGGACGCCGAGGGCAACCCGCGCTTCCGCACGTTCTCGGAGAAGCTCAGCTGCCCCAACGGGCACGAGCAGACCGTGGACGAGATCGAGCCGCGCTCCTTCTCCTTCAACAACCCCTTCGGCGCGTGCCCCGAGTGCACCGGCATCGGCTCGCGCCTGCAGGTGGACCCGGACCTCGTGGTCCCCAACGACGAGCTGTCCATCCGCGAGGGCGCGATCGTCCCGTGGTCGCTCGGCAAGTCCACCTCGGACTACTGGCTGCGCGTGCTCGGCGGGCTGGCCACGGAGATGCGGTTCTCGCTCGACGCCCCGTGGCACGCGCTCACGGCGGAGCAGCAGGACGCGGTGCTCCACGGCAAGGACTTCAAGGTCGAGGTGTCCTTCCGCAACCGCTTCGGCCGCGAGCGCCGCTACACCACGGGCTTCGAGGGCGTCCTCCCGTACGTGATGCGCAAGCACGGGGAGACCGAGTCGGACGGAGCGCGGGAGCGCTACGAGTCCTTCATGCGCGAGATCCCCTGCCCCGTGTGCAAGGGCGCGCGCCTGAACCCCACCGTGCTCAACGTGCTCGTGGGCGGCAAGTCCATCGCCGAGGCGACCGCCCTGCCCATGCGGGACGCCCTCGAGTTCCTCGAGGGGCTCACCCTCACGGACCGCCAGCGGCAGATCGCGGACCAGGTGCTCAAGGAGATCCTCGCCCGCCTCGCGTTCCTCCTCGACGTGGGCCTGGAGTACCTGAACCTCGAGCGCCCCGCGGGCACGCTCTCCGGCGGCGAGGCGCAGCGCATCCGCCTGGCCACCCAGATCGGCTCGGGGCTCGTGGGCGTGCTCTACGTCCTGGACGAGCCCTCCATCGGCCTGCACCAGCGGGACAACCGCCGGCTGATCGACACGCTGCTGCGCCTGCGCGACCTCGGCAACACGCTGATCGTGGTGGAGCACGACGAGGACACGATCGCCGAGGCCGACTGGATCGTGGACATCGGCCCCCGCGCCGGCGAGCGGGGCGGCGAGGTCGTGCACTCCGGCTCCCTCGAGGAGCTCAAAGCGAACACGCACTCCGTGACCGGCGACTACCTCGCGGGCCGGCGCTCGATCGCGGTCCCCGAGCGGCGCCGTCCCCTGGACAGGAACCGCAAGCTGACCGTCAAGGGCGCCCAGGAGAACAACCTGCAGAACGTGTCCGTGGACATCCCGCTGGGCGTGCTCACCGCCGTCACCGGCGTCTCCGGCTCGGGCAAGTCCACGCTCATCAACGAGATCCTCTACAAGGTGCTGGCCAACCGGCTCAACGGCGCCAAGATGGTGCCCGGCCGGCATCGCACGGTGGCGGGCCTCGAGCACCTGGACAAGGTGGTGCACGTGGACCAGAGCCCCATCGGCCGCACGCCGCGCTCCAACCCGGCCACCTACACCGGCGTGTTCGACGCGATCCGCAAGCTCTTCGCGGAGACCCCGGAGGCGAAGGTGCGCGGCTACCAGCAGGGCCGGTTCTCCTTCAACATCAAGGGCGGGCGCTGCGAGGCGTGCGCGGGCGACGGCACGCTGAAGATCGAGATGAACTTCCTGCCGGACGTCTACGTCCCGTGCGAGGTGTGCCACGGCGCCCGGTACAACCGCGAGACCCTCGAGGTGCTCTACAAGGGCAAGAACATCGCCGAGGTCCTGGACATGCCGATCGAGGAGGCCGCGCAGTTCTTCAGCGCGTACACCCGCATCTCGCGCTACCTGGACACCCTCGTGGACGTCGGCCTGGGCTACGTGCGCCTCGGGCAGCCGGCCACCACGCTCTCCGGCGGCGAGGCCCAGCGGGTCAAGCTCGCCGCGGAGCTGCAGAAGCGCTCCAACGGCCGCTCCATCTACGTGCTGGACGAGCCCACCACGGGCCTGCACTTCGAGGACATCCGCAAGCTGCTGCAGGTGCTGCAGTCGCTCGTGGACAAGGGCAACACCGTGCTCACCATCGAGCACAACCTGGACGTCATCAAGTGCGCGGACCACGTGATCGACCTCGGACCCGAGGGTGGGTCCGGGGGCGGCACGATCGTCGCCACGGGCACCCCGGAGGACGTCGCGAAGGTCGCGGAGAGCCACACCGGCCGGTTCCTCGCGGAGCTCCTGGCGTAGCATGACCCGATTCCCGACCACACGCTGAAGGGCGGAGACACCATGGCCACCTCGGAGCCCATCCGCCGGTCCGCGGCGGCGTTCCTGCGTCTGTCGTGCCGGCCGGAGGTGACCGGCCTCGAGAACGTTCCCGCGTCCGGGCCGTTCATCCTCGCCTCCAACCACCTCTCCTTCTTCGACTCCGTGATCCTCCAGGCGCTCGCCCCGCGCCCGGTCGCGTTCTTCGCCAAGGCGGAGTACTTCACGGGCGCCGGGCCCCGAGGCCGCGCCCAGAGGTGGTTCTTCGACGCCGTCGGATCGATCCCCGTGGAGCGCGGGGAGCAGGCGGCCTCCGTCGCGGCCCTGGACCAGCTGGTGGGCCTGATCGAGGCCGGCCAGGGCGTGGGCATCTACCCCGAGGGCACCCGCAGCCGCGACGGGCGCCTCTACCGCGGACGCACGGGCGCGGCATGGCTCGCGCTCACCACGGGCGCCCCCGTGGTCCCGGTCGGCCTGCGCGGCACCGAGGGCCTCCAGCCCCCCGGCACCAACGGGTTCCGCCCGCACCGCTTCACCCTCGCGGCAGGCGAGCCGCTCGACTTCGGGCACCCCGGCCGCCGGCACGCCCTGCCGCAGCGGCGCGAGGCCACCGAGGCGATCATGGCCGCGATCGCCGCGCTCTCCGGCCAGGAGCGCGTGGACACGTACAACGCCGCGCCGTCGTCGGACCAGGGCGCCCGTGGCTGATCCGTCCACCTACCGCCCCGCGCCGGGCGAGATCTCCACGTCCCCGGGCGTGTACCGCTTCCGGGACGCGGACGGCCGCGTCGTCTACGTGGGCAAGGCGAAGAACCTCCGGTCGCGCCTGAGCTCCTACTTCCAGGACCCGGCCCGGCTGGCCACCAAGACCCGCACCATGGTCTTCACCGCGGCCGCCGTGGAGTGGACCGTGGTGGGCTCGGAGCTCGAGGCGCTGCAGCTCGAGTACACCTGGATCAAGCAGTACCGGCCCCGCTTCAACATCATGTACCGGGACGACAAGTCCTACCCCTACCTCGCCGTGACCATGAACGAGCAGTTCCCGCGCGTGCAGGTGATGCGTGGGGACAAGCGGCCCGGCGTGAAGTACTTCGGGCCCTTCCACCCCGCCAAGGCCATCCGCGAGACCGTGGACCTCATGCTGCGCGTCTTTCCCGTGCGCACGTGCTCCGCGGGGGTGTTCCGGCGCGCGCAGGCCCAGGACCGCCCGTGCCTGCTCGGCTACATCGGCAAGTGCTCCGCCCCGTGCGTGGGGCGGATCAGCCCGGCCGAGCACCGCGAGCTCGCGCAGGACTTCTGCGACTTCATGGCCGGGGACGCGACCCGCTTCATCCGCGAGCTCGAGGCGGCCATGGGGGACGCCGTCGCGGACCTGCGCTACGAGGACGCCGCCCGCCTGCGCGACGACGTCGCCGCCCTGCGCCGCGTGTTCGAGCGCAACGCCGTGGTGCTCCCGGAGAACACCGAGGCGGACATCTTCGCCCTCCACTCGGACGAGCTGGAGACCGCCGTGCAGGTGTTCCACATCCGCCAGGGCCGCATCCGCGGCCAGCGGGGCTGGGTCATGGACCGCGTGGAGGACGTGGGGGAGGACGTCATGGTGGAGGAGCTGCTCAAGCAGGTCTACGGCGACGCCGCGGACACCGAGCGGATCCCCGCCGAGGTCCTCGTGCCCGTGATGCCGAGCGAGGCGGAGCAGCTGACCGAGTGGCTCTCCGGGCTGCGCGGGGCCCGGGTCTCCATCCGCGTCCCGCAGCGCGGCGCCAAGCAGGACCTCCTGGGCACGGTGCGCCAGAATGCGGAGATGGCCCTCGGCCTCCACAAGTCGCGCCGCACGGGGGACCTCACCGCGCGCTCGGCCGCCCTGACCGAGCTGCAGGAGGCCCTGGAGATCGCCGAGCCCCTGCTGCGCATCGAGTGCTACGACATCTCGCACTCGCAGGGCACCGACGTGGTCGGCTCGATGGTGGTCATGGAGGACGGCCTGGCCAAGAAGAAGGACTACCGCCGCTTCAACGTCACCGGTGAGGCAGCGCGGGACGACACCGCGTCCCTGCGGGACGTGCTGCGCCGCCGGTTCTCCCGGCTCGCCGCCGAACGCCGCGAGGGCGTGCCCCTGACGGGGCAGATCGCCGAGGACGGCGAGACCGGGTCGGAGGAGCGCCGGTTCGCGTACCCGCCCTCGCTCGTCGTCGTCGACGGCGGCGCTCCCCAGGTGGCGGCCGCGGCCGAGGTGCTCGCCGAGCTCGGCCTCGAGGACCTCCCCGTGGTCGGCCTCGCCAAACGGCTCGAGGAGGTGTGGCTGCCCGGGGACGAGTTCCCCCTGGTCCTGCCGCGCAGCTCCGAGGGGCTGTTCCTGCTGCAGCGCATCCGCGACGAGTCCCACCGGTTCGCCATCGCCGGCCACCGCTCCCGGCGGACGAAGGGCATGACCGCCTCCGCCCTGGACGAGGTGCCCGGCCTGGGCCCCGCCAAGCGCCAGGCGCTGCTCACCCACTTCGGCTCGACGGAGCGCATGCGGGCGGCCGGCGTCGAGGGGCTCACGGAGGTGGCCGGCATCGGACCCCGCCTCGCCGAGGCCGTGCACACGGCGCTGACGGCGTCGGCACCGGCGCCCGCAGACCCCTCTGTCGCGTCCGCCCCGGCGCCCGCAGACCCCTCTGTCGCGTCCGCCCCGGCGGATACAGTGACCCCATGACCGCTCCGAGTCTGCAGCCCGAGAAGCCCCCGTTCCCCGAGGTCGTCGTCATCACGGGCATGGCCGGCGCCGGCCGCACGACCGCGGCCCACGCCCTCGAGGACCACGGCTGGTACGTGGTCGAGAACATGCCCCCGCAGCTCTTCGTCACCCTCGCGGACCTCGTGGCCCGCTCTCCCGAGGCGTTCGCGCGCGTGGCCATCGTGGTGGACATGCGCTCCCGCACGTACGTGGAGGCGCTGTGGACCGCGCTCCAGCAGCTCGAGAACAACGGCGTGGAGTTCCGCATGGTCTACCTCGAGGCGGAGGACGAGGTGCTCGTGCGCCGCTTCGAGGCGGGCCGCCGCCCCCATCCGCTGCAGGGCAACGCCCGGCTCCTCGACGGGATCCAGGCGGAGCGGGAGGTCCTCGCGGACCTGCGCGCCCGCGCCGACGTCGTGGTGGACACCTCGAACCTGAACGTGCACGGGCTGGCCACGGAGATCACCCAGCTCTTCTCCGAGTCGGGCACCATCACCCTGCGCCTGAACATCATGAGCTTCGGGTTCAAGTACGGACTCCCCGCGGACGCCAACTTCGTGGCGGACATGCGCTTCATCCCCAACCCGCACTGGGTGCCCGAGCTGCGCCCGTTCACGGGCCGCGAGGAGCAGGTGTCGGACTACGTGCTGCAGCAGCCGGGCGTGCAGGAGTTCCTCTCCGCGTACACGGCGGCCCTCGTCCCCGCCTTCGAGGGGTACCGCCGAGAGAACAAGCACTATGCGACCCTCGCCGTCGGGTGCACCGGCGGCAAGCACCGCTCGGTGGCGGTCGTGGAGGAGCTGGCGCGCCGGCTGGCCCAGCGCCCGCACGTGAGCGTGCACGTGCAGCACCGGGACGTGGGCCGCGAATGACGTCCCCCCTCACGGGCCAGCTGCCCCTGCCCCCCGGATCCGGCGGCCGCGGGGGAGTGCGCACCCCGGGCGCCGCCCGCCCCGGCGTGCGGGTCACCGCCCTCGGGGGCGGCCACGGCCTCTACGCCTCCCTCTCCGCGCTGCGGCTCGTGGCGGGCCACCTCACGGCCGTCGTCACGGTGGCCGACGACGGCGGCTCCTCCGGCACGATCCGCAAGGAGATGGCGGTCCTGCCGCCCGGGGACCTCCGCATGGCGCTGGCCGCCCTGTGCGACGACACGGACTGGGGCCGCACGTGGGCGCAGGTGATGCAGCACCGCTTCCGCTCCACCGAGGTGCCCGCCCATGAGGCGACGCTGGACAACCACGCGCTCGGCAACCTGCTGATCGTCGCGCTCTGGGAGCTGCTCGGCGACCCCGTGGACGGGCTGCGCTGGGCCGGCGCGCTCCTGCGCGCCCACGGGGAGGTCCTGCCGATCTCCCGCACGCCCCTGACGATCGAGGGCGACGTGCTCAGCTCCGACGCCGAGGGCCGGCTGCGCACGCGGCGTGTCGAGGGGCAGGTGGCGCTGGCTCGGGCCGCGCTCGAGGGGCGCGTCACGGGCGTGCGCCTCAACCCTGCGGACGCCGTGCCCGCCCCCGAGGCGCTGTCCGCCATCGAGCTGGCCGACTGGGTCGTCATCGGCCCCGGATCCCTCTACACGTCCGTCCTGCCGCACCTGCTCATGGCGGACGTGCGGGCGGCCCTGAGCGCCACGCCCGCGCGTCGCCTGTACCTCATGAACCTGCACACCGGGACGCAGGAGACCACGGGCCTCACTCACGCCGACCACCTCGCCGTGCTGCACTCCCATGCCCCCGACCTGCGGCTCGACGTCGTGATCGCGGACGCGGACGCGGTCCAGGACCGTGCCGAGGTCGTGCGGGCCGCCCGCCGCATGGGCGCGCGCGTCGTCTTCAGTAGAGTGGGCAGTGCCCTCGACCCGCAGGTCCACGACCCGCTGCGCCTGGCCGTGGCGATCGACGAGGCCATGACCGACTGATCGCGTCGGCGGCGGCCGCCCATCCGGGCGCAGACCCCAGAAGGAGGCCGAGCGTGGCCCTGACCATGACCCTGAAGGAAGAGCTGGCGCGCGTGCCGGTGGGCTCGACGTCCGAGCGGCGGGCGGAGACCGCCGCCATGCTCCGGTTCGCCGGGGGACTGCACCTCGTCTCCGGCCGCGTGGTCATCGAGGCCGAGCTGGACCACGGGGCGAGCGCCCGCCGCCTCCGGGCCGCGATCACGGAGCTGTACGGCCACACGACCGAGATCGTGGTGGTCTCGGGCGGGAACCTGCGCCGGGGCCAGCGCTACGTCATCCGCGTGGTGCGGGGCGGCGGGGACCTCGCGCGGCAGTCCGGGCTGCTGGACCTTCGCGGCCGCCCCGTGCGGGGCCTGCCGGCGGTGCTCGTGAACGGCACCCGCGGGGACACCGCCGCCGTGTGGCGCGGCGCCCTGCTCGCCCACGGCTCGCTCACGGAGCCCGGCCGCTCCGCCGCCCTCGAGGTCACCACGCCCGGCCCGGAGGCAGCCCTCGCCCTCGTCGGCGCCGCGCGGCGCCTCGGCGTCGGCGCCAAGGCCCGCGAGGTCCGCCAGGCGGACCGCGTCGTCGTGCGGGACGGCGAGGGGATCGCGACCCTCCTGACGGCGGTGGGTGCGGAGCAGACCGCCACGCTGTGGCAGGAGAGGCGCGAGCGCAAGGAGGTCCGGGCCACGGCCAACCGGCTCGCCAACTTCGACGACGCCAACCTGCGCCGCTCGGCCCAGGCCGCCGTCGCCGCCGGGGCCCGCGTGGAGCGCGCCCTCGAGATCATCGGCGCAGACGTGCCGGACCACCTGCTCGAGGCCGGACGCCTCCGGATCGCCCACAAGGAGGCCTCCCTCGACGAGCTCGGCCGCCTCGCGGACCCGCCCATGACGAAGGACGCGATCGCCGGTCGCATACGCCGCCTCCTGGCGATGGCCGACAAGCGGGCCGCGGAGCAGGGACTGCCGGGGACCTCCGACACCGGATCCTGAACGCCGGATCCAGCGCACCGATCCCGAGTGCCGGATCCCGAGTGCCGGATCCCGAGTGCCGGGGCGGTGGGCCATGGCGCCGCAGGGCCCCGCGCGATCAGAATGGTGGCGTACGGAATACGCCGCCGAGAGGCGGAGTTCGCACCAGGTGACGGCCACGGGCGCCCCGCCCGCGGTCCCGCCGACGAAGGAGGAAGCATGACGGAGTACGTTCTGCCGGAGCTGGACTACGACTACGCGGCCCTGGAGCCGCACATCTCTGCGCGCATCATGGAGCTGCACCACTCGAAGCACCACGCCACCTACGTGAAGGGCGCCAACACGGCGCTCGAGAAGCTCGCCGCCGCCCGCGACGCCGAGGACTTCTCCGCCGTCAACCAGCTCTCCAAGGACCTGGCGTTCAACCTCGGCGGCCACACGAACCACTCGATCTTCTGGAAGAACCTCTCCCCGGAGGGCGGCGACAAGCCCACGGGCGAGCTCGCCGCCGCGATCGACGAGCACTTCGGCTCGTTCGAGAAGTTCCAGGCGCACTTCACCGCCGCCGCCCTCGGCATCCAGGGCTCCGGCTGGGCCGTGCTGGCCTACGAGCCCATCGGCGGCAACCTGGTCATCGAGCAGTTCTACGACCAGCAGAACGGCGTCCCCGTGGCGACCATCCCGCTGTTCCAGCTGGACATGTGGGAGCACGCCTTCTACCTGGACTACCAGAACGTGAAGGCCGACTACGTGAAGGCGGTCTGGAACATCGTGAACTGGGCCGACGTCCAGGCCCGCTTCGAGGCGGCCCGCTCCGGCGCCCGCGGCCTCGTCCTCCCGGCCTGACCCGCCCGGCCCCGCAGCGCGCAGGGCGGCGCGCATCCTCCTCCACGGAGGCGTGAGCGCCGCCCTTCGCCGTGTGCGGACGCAGGAACCCCAAGATCCCGAACCCCCAGAGCCAGATCGACAAGAGGGAACCCCATGACCAAGATCGCCATCAACGGATACGGCCGCATCGGACGCAACGCCGTCCGCGTGCTCCTCGAGCAGGGCCACGACGACCTCGAGCTGGTCGCGGTGAACGACCTCGCGAGTACGGAGGACCTCTTCTGGCTCACCAAGTACGACACCATCCTCGGCCGATTCCCGGGCGAGCTGGAGCTCACCGACAAGGGCTTCCGCATCAACGGCAAGGAGGTGGCCTTCTTCTCCGAGAAGGACCCCTCCGCGCTGCCGTGGGGCGAGCTCGGCGTGGACGTCGTGGTGGAGTGCACGGGCATCTTCACCACGGGCCCGAAGGCCAAGGCCCACCTGGACGCGGGCGCCAAGAAGGTCCTGCTCTCCGCACCCGGCAAGGAGGTCGACGGCACCTTCGTGATGGGCGTCAACGAGGAGGACTACGACTCGGCGTCCATGGACATCGTCTCCAACGCGTCCTGCACCACCAACTGCCTGGCCCCCATGGTCAAGGTGCTCAACGACGAGTTCGGCATCGTCGACGGCATCATGACCACGATCCACGCGTACACGGGCGACCAGAACCTGCACGACAACGTGCACACGAAGGACCGCCGCCGTGCCCGCGCCGCCGCGCAGAACATGGTCCCCACCTCGACCGGCGCCGCCAAGGCGATCGGCGAGGTCATCCCGGAGCTCAAGGGCAAGCTGGACGGCTTCGCGATGCGCGTGCCGACCATCACCGGCTCCGCCACCGACCTCACCGTCGAGCTGACCCGCCACGTGGAGGTCGAGGAGGTCAACGAGGCCTTCCGCAGGGCGGCCGAGTCCGAGCGCCTCAAGGGCCGCCTCGTGTACTCCGAGGACCCGATCGTCTCCTCGGACATCGTGACCTCCCCGGCCGCGTGCACCTTCGACGCTCCCCTGACGAAGTCCATCGGCCAGACCGTGAAGATCATCGGCTGGTACGACAACGAGTACGGCTACACGTGCCAGCTCATGGACATGGCGTCCCACATGGGCCGCCAGCTCTGACCTGCTGAGCACCCCCGACGGCCCGGCCCGGTGGCATCCCACCGGGCCGGGCCGTCTGCCTAGACTGACCACGTACGCGCACGACGCACCCCAGGAGGCCCGCATGACCGCCCAGACCCTGACTGACCTGCTCGAGGCCGGCGTCGCCGGACGCACCGTGCTCATCCGCTCGGACCTCAACGTCCCGCTGGACGGACAGACCGTCACCGACGACGGCCGCATCCGCGCCTCCCTCCCGGCCGTCAAGGCCCTCGCCGACGCCGGCGCCCGCGTCGTCGTGATGGCGCACCTCGGCCGCCCCCAGGGGGAGCCGGACCCGAAGTACTCCCTGAAGCCCGTCGCCGCCCGCATGGGCGAGCTGCTCGGCGTCCCCGTCGCGCTGGCCGAGGACGTCACCGGCCCCTCCGCGCGTGAGAAGGCCGCGGGCCTGGAGGACGGCCAGGTCCTCCTGCTCGAGAACGTCCGCTTCGACGCCCGGGAGACCTCCAAGGACGACGCCGAGCGCGCCGAGCTGGCCTCCGAGATGGCGGCCCTCGCGGGCGAGGACGGCGCGTACGTGGGCGACGCCTTCGGCGCGGTGCACCGCAAGCACGCCTCCGTCTTCGACATCGCCTCCCAGCTGCCCGCCCACCAGGGCCCGCTCGTGGCCGCGGAGCTCGAGGTCCTGACGCGCCTCACCGCCGACCCGGAGCGCCCCTACGTCGTGGCGCTCGGCGGCTCCAAGGTCTCGGACAAGCTCGCCGTGATCGAGAACCTGCTGGACACCGCGGACGTCCTGCTCATCGGCGGCGGCATGCTGTTCACCTTCCTCAGGGCCCAGGGCCACGAGGTCGGCGCCTCCCTCCTCGAGGAGGACCAGCTGGAGACCGTCCGCGGATACCTCGAGCGCTCGGGCAAGGACGCCGCCGAGATCGTCCTGCCCACCGACATCGTCATGGCCTCCGGCTTCGCGGCCGACGCCGAGCACGAGGTGCTGCCCGTCGACGCCCTCACCGCGGGGGCGCACGGCGCCGCCGCCCTGGGGCTGGACATCGGCCCCGCCACCGCGGAGGCGTTCGCGGAGCAGGTCCGCGAGGCGAAGACCGTGTTCTGGAACGGCCCCATGGGCGTGTTCGAGTTCCCCGCCTTCGCCGAGGGCACCCGCGCCGTGGCGCAGGCGCTCACGGACGTGACGCGCGACGGCGGCCTCTCTGTGGTGGGCGGCGGCGACTCCGCCGCGGCCGTGCGCTCCCTCGGCTTCGAGGACGAGGCCTTCGGCCACATCTCCACCGGCGGCGGCGCCTCCCTCGAGTACCTCGAGGGCAAGGAGCTGCCCGGCGTCAGCGCCCTGCAGGGCGGGACGGAGGCCTGAGCATGGCCCCGGCGCGCACCCCGCTGATCGCGGGCAACTGGAAGATGAACCTGGACCACCGCGAGGCGGTCACCCTGGTGCAGCGTCTCGCCTGGCTGCTGCAGGACGCCGGCCACGAGCAGGAGCACGTGGAGGCCGCGGTGTTCCCGCCCTTCACCGACCTGCGCGCGGTGCAGACCCTCGTCACGGGGGACCGCATCGAGCTCGCCTACGGCGCGCAGGACCTCTCCCCGGAGGACTCCGGCGCGTACACCGGCGACGTCTCAGGCGCGTTCCTGAGCTCGCTCGGCTGCGCCTACGCGATCGTCGGGCACTCCGAGCGCCGCACGATCCACGGCGAGGACGACGCCCTCGTGGCGCGGAAGGCCGCCGCCGCGCTGCGCCACGGGCTCGCCCCCGTGGTCTGCGTGGGCGAGGCCCTCGAGGTCCGGCAGGCCGGCCGTCACGTCGAGCACACCGTGGAGCAGCTGCGCGGCTCCCTCGCGGGGCTCACCGCCGAGGACGCCGCGCGCGTCGTCGTCGCCTATGAGCCCGTGTGGGCCATCGGCACCGGCGAGGTCGCGAGCGCCGGGGACGCCCAGGAGATGTGCGCGGCGCTGCGCGCGGAGGTCGCCCGCATCCACGGCGACGACGTCGCCGCCGGGATGCGCCTGCTCTACGGCGGCTCGGTGAAGTCCTCGAGTGCCCCCGAGCTGCTCGCCCAGCCGGACGTGGACGGCGCCCTCGTGGGCGGCGCCAGCCTCGACGCGGACGAGTTTGCTAGGATCGTCCGGTTCGACGCGGCCGCCTGAGCGGGCGCGCGGACCAGATGACCTTCGGAGCCGGTCCCGGTGCGTGACGCCCGGGGCCGGGCCGTGACCCTAAGGAGCGGACCGTGGACGTCCTGACCCCCATCCTGCAGATCCTCGTCGTGGTGCTCAGCGTGGTGATCGTCCTCCTGGTGCTCCTGCACAAGGGGCGCGGCGGCGGCGTGTCGGACATGTTCGGCGGCGGCGTGACCACGTCGATGAGCTCCTCGGGCTCCGCGCAGCGCCTCCTGACCCGCGTGACGGTGGCATCCGTGGTCCTGTGGGGCGCGTCGATCATCGCCATCGGTCTCATCGGCCGCCTCAGCATCGACTCCTGAACCCCGGCCCGGCCACGCCCCGCCGAGGCGAGGACCCCGCGATCCGCCATGGATCGCGGGGTCCTGTCGCGTCGGGAGCCTCGCGTGTCCGGGGCCGCCGAGCTCCCCGTCAGCGCTCGCTCGCCTGCACCGCGGAGAGGTCGGCGAGGGGCAGGCCCTCGTGGAGCACGGCGCCGAACACCTCGTCCGGGTCCAGGCGGCGCAGCTCCTCGGCCAGGCAGTCCTGGTCGGAGCGGCGGGGCAGCGCGATGCGCTGCACGGGGCGGCCCTGCTGGTAGAGCCGGGCCACCTGGGACTGCGAGCGTGAGAGGACGACGTCGCCCTCGGGGCGGCGCAGCCGCACGGACCGGATCCCGCGCCCGACCTTGGAGTGTGCGATGGTCACGGGGATCCGCAGGCCAAGCGTGAGCCATGAGGCCAGCAGGAGCGTGCTGGGGGAGTCCGGGGCACCGTCCACGCTCACGGAGGCCAGGCTCCGCGCGTCGAGGTTGTCCAGGATCCCGGCCACCTGGATGCGCCACAGCGTCAGGCGGGTCCAGGCCAGGTCCGTGTCCCCGTCGCGGTGGCCGGCGCGCAGGTCCCACAGCGCGGACTCGGCGTGGGCGGAGGCGCCCGAGTCGGTGATGCGCCGGTGGGCGAGGCGGCCCAGCGGCGTGGCGGAGGGCACCGCGGGCGGCAGGCCCGGCCACCACGCCACGATCGGGGCGTCGGGCAGCAGGAGCGCCCCCACGAGGGACTCGTCGGCCTGCGCGTTGTCCCCGGTGCACCACAGGATCACGACGTCGGACGCGCCGGCGTCCCCGCCCACGCGGATCTCCGCGTCGAGGCGGGTCGGCGCAGCGGGGTCGCCGAGCGCGAGCACGATGATCCGGCAGGGATGCTCCAGCGAGGCCGCGTTGGCGGCCTCGAGGGCGGACTCGATGCCGGCGTCGTCGGTGCTGATCACGAGGGTGAGCACGCGGCCGAGGGCCACGACTCCGCCCTTCTCCCGCAGGCGGGTGAGGCGCTTGGCCACGTGGGAGGTGGTGGTGTCCTGCATGCTGATCCTCACGGCCGCCTCCATGCTCGTCCGTCGCGGGCCATGAGGGCGTCCGCCGAGGGCGGACCCCACGTCCCGGGCGCGTAGGGCTCGGGCTGCGCGTCGAGGGAGGCCCAGTGCTCCTCGAACGGGTCCACGATGCGCCAGGACTGCTCCACCTCCGCCTGCCGCGGGAACAGCGGAGGCTCGCCCAGCAGGACGTCCAGGATGAGGCGCTCGTAGGCCTCGGGGGAGTCCTCGGTGAACGCGTGGCCGTAGCCGAAGTCCATGGTCACGTCGCGGACCTCGGACTGGGTGCCGGGCACCTTGGAGCCGAAGCGGATGGTCACGCCCTCGTCCGGCTGCACGCGGATGACGATCACGTTCTGCCCGTACTCGTCCCCGACGTGCACCGGGAACAGCAGGTGCGGGGGCTTCTTGAACACGACGGCGATCTCCGTGACCCGCCGGCCGAGGCGCTTGCCCGCCCGCAGGTAGAACGGCACGCCCTGCCAGCGGCGCGTGTGGATGCCCACCTTGAGGGCCGCGAAGGTCTCCGTGGTCGAGGCCGGGTTGAACCCCTCCTCGTCGAGGAAGCCCGTGACCTTCTCCCCGCCCTGCCAGCCGCTCGTGTACTGGCCGCGGGCGGAGGCCGCCTCGAGCCCGGCGGGCGTGTCCGGCACCTGCACGGCGGCGAGGACCTTCTCCTTCTCCGCGCGCAGGTGGTCGGCGTCGAAGGAGATGGGCTCCTCCATCGCGGTGAAGGCGAGCAGCTGGAGCAGGTGGTTCTGGATGACGTCGCGGGCCGCGCCCACGCCGTCGTAGTAGCCCGCGCGGCCTCCGATGCCGATGTCCTCGGCCATGGTGATCTGCACGTGGTCCACGTGGTCTGCGTTCCACAGCGGCTCGAAGATCCGGTTGGCGAACCGGAAGGCCAGGATGTTCTGGACCGTCTCCTTGCCGAGGTAGTGGTCGATCCGGAACACGGCGTCGGAGGGGAAGACGCGCTCGATCACGGCGTTGAGCTCCTGCGCGCTGGCCAGGTCATGGCCGAACGGCTTCTCGATCACCACACGCCGCCACGGGCCGTCGGCCGGCTGGGAGCGGTCCGCGAGGCCCTGGTCCGCGAGGTGGCGGGAGACGGCCTCGAACCAGTCCGGCGGGATCGAGAGGTAGAACACCGCGTTGCCGGCGGTCCCGCGGGTGGTCTCGAGCTCCGCGAGGATGTCCCGCAGGCGTGCGTAGGCCTCGGCGTCGTCGAACGCGCCCGAGACGAACCGCAGCCCCCCGCGGAACTGGTCCCACACCGTCTCGTCGAACGGGGTGCGGGAGGCCGCCTCGACGCAGGCCCGCACGTAGTCCGCGAACTCGTCGTCGGACCAGTCACGGCGTCCGAACCCCACGAGGGAGAACGAGGGCGGCAGGAGGCCGCGGTGGGCGAGGTCGTACATGGCCGGCAGCAGCTTCTTTCGCGCGAGGTCACCCGTCACCCCGAACAGCACGAGCGAGGACGGCCCGGCGATGCGGGTCAGGCGGCGGTCGCGCGGGTCGCGCAGGGGGTTGGACGGGCGGCCGGCGCGCACGGGGAGCTCAGCGGCCACGGGCGGCGTCCCGCAGGGCGGCGATCCCGGCGGCGCGCCGGGGCAGGTGCACCGTGATCACGGGGCGCCCGAGCGCGCGCAGCACGTCGGCGTCGCCGGAGGCCTGCGCGGCGATCAGGCGGCCGAGGGAGAACGGGCGGTCCGGGACCTCCACGTCCGTCCCGGCCGCGCCGGTGACCTGCAGGAACACTCCCGTGGCGGGGCCGCCCTTGTGGTACTGGCCGGTGGAGTGCAGGAACCGCGGGCCCCAGCCGAAGGTCACCGGACGCCCGGCGAGCGCGGCGAGCTCCGAGCGGATCCCGGCGAGCTCGGCGTCCGCGTGGCGCGAGAGGTAGGCCTGCACGGCCAGGTAGCCGCCCGGCGGGATGAGCCCGACGACGGCGCCCAGGGCCGAGCGCAGGTCCGCGGACTCCGTGACGGCGGCGGGGCCCGAGACCTCGACGCCCTGGAGCACGGCACCGGACTCCGCGGGGCCGGCCGGTGCGTCGAGCAGCGCGCGGGCGGCGGCCTTGGCGGCCTCCACGTCCGGCTGGTCGAACGGGTTGATCCCCAGCAGGCGGCCGGCCACGGCGGTGGCCACCTCCCAGGTGAGCATCTGGGCGCCGAGGGAGCCCGAGACGCGCAGGCCGTGGGCCGGGGCGTCGTCCTCGGGGACGTCGGCGCCGACGATCTGGACCTGGAGGAGGTCACCCGCGGCGGAGACGGTCTCCGGGTCGCCGGGGGCCACGACGACGGGCAGCAGGCCCGTCCCGTCCTTGCCCGTGGACTCGGCGAGGAGCTGCTCGGCCCAGTCCCCGAAGCCGGGGAGGCCGGAGCCGAGGTCGGAGATCACCAGCTTGTCGCGCAGCGGGCTCGTGCCGCCGATCGCGGCGCCGAGCCGCAGCCCGGGGTTCTCGACGTCGTCCGCGGTGAGCAGGCCTGCGACGGACTCCGCCTCGTCGAGGAGGGCGGCGACGTCCGCGCCGGCCAGGCCCGCGGGCACGAGGCCGAACGCGGTGAGGGCGGAATAGCGCCCGCCCACGGTCGGGTCGGCCGTGAAGACGGCGCGGTAGTGGGCGGCCTCGGCAGCCTCGTGCAGGGGCGAGCCCGGATCCGTCACCACCACGATCCGCTCGGCGGGGTCGACGCCGGCCTCGCGCAGCGCGCGCTCCACGATGCGCCGCTGGGAGTCGGTCTCGACGGTGGAGCCCGACTTGGAGGAGACCACCAGCACGGTCCGGTCCAGGTCACGGCCGATCACGTCGGCCACCTCGAGGGGGTCGGTGGAGTCCAGCACCTCGAGGGGGACGCCGGCGGCGGCCGCGATGACCTCGGGGGCGAGGGAGGAGCCGCCCATGCCGGCGAGGACCACGCGGGTCAGGCCCGCGCGGCGCAGCTCGGCGGCCAGGGCCTCGACGTCCGCCACCACGGCCCGCGCGTCGGCGAACGGCGAGATCCAGCCCAGGCGACGCGCGGCCTCGTCCCGGGCCTGCTCGCCCCACAGGGTGGCGTCCTGGGCGCCGAGGCGGGAGGCGACGCGGTCCTCCAGGAGGGCGGGCAGGTGACGGTCGATCGCCTCGAGGGCGGATCCGGTGGCGGTCAGGCCGAGCGTGCTCATGGTGGTCCTTCCGGGTGCGGTGGAGGTCGGTCGGGCTGTGCTCAGCGGTGGGCGTCGAGGCCGGCGCGCACGGAGTCGAGCAGCTCGGCCCACGCGGACTCGAACTTCTGCAGGCCCTCGGCCTCCAGCTGCTCGACGACCTCGGTGTAGGAGACGCCCGCGGCGCCGATCGCGTCGAGGTCGGCCTCGGCCTGGGCGTCGGCGCGGGTGACGGTGTCACCCGTGACCTCGCCGTGGTCCGCGAAGGCCTCGAGGGTCTTCTCCGGCATGGTGTTCACGGTGCGGGGGGCCACGAGGCCGGCGACGTACAGGGTGTCCGGCAGGGCGGGGTCCTTCACGCCGGTGGACGCCCACAGGGGGCGCTGCACGGGGGCGCCGGCGGCCTCGAGGAGACGCCACCGCTCCGTGTCGAGGGCCTGCGTGAAGGCCCGGTACGCGAGGCGCGCGTTGGCGAGGCCGGCCCTGCCGGTCAGGCCGTCGGCGTCGCCACGGCCGCCCGCGCGCAGGCGCGCGTCCACCTCGGTGTCCACGCGGGAGACGAAGAAGGAGGCCACGGAGTGGATGCGGGAGAGGTCGTGGCCGTTCTCCCGGGCCTGCTCGAGGCCCGACTGCCACGCGTTGAGCACCTCGCGGTAGCGGGGCAGGGAGAAGATGAGCGTCACGTTCACGCTGATGCCCTCGGCGAGCACCGCGGAGATGGCCGGCAGGCCCTCCACCGTGGCGGGGATCTTCACCATGAGGTTCGGGCGGTCCACGACGGCGGCCAGCTCGCGGGCCTGCGCGATCGTCCCGTCGGTGTCCCGCGCGAGGCGGGGGTCCACCTCGATGGACACGAAGCCGTCCGCTCCACCCGTCGCCTCGTGCACGGGCGCAAGGACGTCTGCGGCGCGTCGCACGTCCGTCGTCGTCAGCGCCGTGACGGCGTCGTCGACGGTGGCACCGGCCGCGGCGAGCTCGGCCAGCTGCGCCTCGTAGGCGTCCGCGTCCTTCAGGGCAAGGGCGAAGATGGAGGGGTTCGTCGTCACGCCGGTCACGGAGCGGGTCGCGATCAGCTCCTCGAGCGTGCCCGAGTCCAGGCGCGTGCGGGAGAGGTCGTCCAGCCACAGGGACACGCCGGCCTCGGCGAGGGCGGCGGTGCGGGGGTTCTTCTCGGTCATGGGAGGCGCCCTTCGTTCGGTTCAGAGCAGGCCGCGGGCCGTGGCCGCGACGTTCTCGGGGGTGAAGCCGTACTCGGCGAGGAGGAGGGGCCCGTCGGCCGACTCGCCGTAGTGCTCGAGGCTCACGCGGGCCCCGCGGGATCCGGCGGTGACGGTGTGCTCGAACCACGGCTGGGCGATCCCGGCCTCCACGGAGACGCGGACGGGCGCATCCGGGCCGTCGGGGAGGACCTCGGCCCGGTAGGCCTCGTCCTGCTCCGCGAACCACTCGAGGCACGGGGCGGAGACCACGCGGGTGGGCACGCCGTCGGCCTGCAGCAGGCCCCGCGCGCCCAGCGCCACCGGCACCTCGGAGCCGGTGGCGATCAGCAGGACGCGCGGCGCGGCGGGGGAGCCGTCCGGGCCGGCCGCCTCCGCGAGCACATAGGCCCCGCGGGCGGTGCCGGAGGCCGCGGCGAGCGCGCCCTCCCCACGGTCGAGCACGGGGACGTTCTGCCGGGTGAGCACGAGGCCCGTGGGGCGCGTGCGGCGCTCGAGCACGGTGCGCCACGCCCACGCGGTCTCGTTCGCGTCGGCGGGGCGCACGACGTCGAGGCCCGGGATCGCGCGCAGCGCGGCGAGGTGCTCCACGGGCTGGTGGGTCGGCCCGTCCTCGCCGAGACCGACCGAGTCGTGCGTCCACACGTAGATGCTCGGCACGCCCATGAGGGCCGCGAGGCGGACGGCGGCGCGCTGGTAGTCGGCGAACTGGAGGAACGTGCCGGCGTACGCACGGGTCAGCCCGCCGATCGTGATGCCGTTGACGATCGCGCCCGCCGCGAACTCGCGGATGCCGAAGTGCAGGGTGCGGCCGTACGGGTCGCCCTGCCACGTGCTCGTGGAGCGGCGTGCGGGGACGAAGGAGGGCTCGCCCTTCATGGTGGTGTTGTTCGAGCCGGCGAGGTCGGCGGAGCCGCCCCACAGCTCGGGCATCACGGGGGCGAGGGCGGTCAGGACCTCGCCGGAGGCGGCGCGCGTGGCGATGCCTTTTGCATCGGCGTCCCAGGTGGGGAACGCCTCGGCGAAGCCCTCGGGCAGATCGCCGGCGGTCAGCCGGGCGAAGAGGCGGGCGCGCTCCGGGTTCGCCTCCCGCCACGCGGCGAGGGCCTCCTCCCACTGCGCGCGGTAGGCCTTCGAGCGCTCGCCCACGGCGCGGGCGTGCTCCAGGAGGCCCGGCTCCACCGCGAAGTGCTCCTCGACGTCGAAGCCGAGGTGCGCCTTGAGCTCACGGACCTCGTCCTCGCCGAGCTTCGCGCCGTGGATGCCGCCGGTGTTCTGCTTCGTGGGGGAGGGCCAGCCGATCACGGTGCGCAGCTTGATCAGGGAGGGGCGCCCGGTCTCGGCCTTCGCCGCGGCGAGGGCCTCGTAGAGCCGCTCGACGTCCTCCGTGTACTCGGAGACGTCGTGCCCCTGGGCGCCGTTGGTCCAGTCGACCTCCTGCACGTGCCAGCCGTAGGCCTCGTAGCGGGCGGCGACGTCCTCAGTGAAGGCGATGTCGGTGTCGTCCTCGATGGAGATGCGGTTCGCGTCGTAGACGACCACGAGGTTCCCGAGCTCCTGATGACCGGCGAGCGAGCACGCCTCGGCGGTCACGCCCTCCTGGACGTCGCCGTCCGAGGCGATCACGAAGACGTGGTGGTCGAAGGGCGAGGTCCCGGGGGCGGCGTCGGGGTCCAGCAGGCCGCGCACCCGCCGCTGGTCGTACGCGAAGCCGACCGCGGAGGCCAGGCCCTGGCCGAGCGGGCCCGTCGTCATCTCCACGCCGGGCGTGTGGCGGTACTCCGGGTGGCCGGGGGTCAGGGATCCGCGGGTGCGCAGGGCCTCGAGGTCCTCGACCTCGAGGCCGTACCCGGCGGCGAAGAGCTGCAGGTAGAGGACGAGGGAGGCGTGGCCCGCCGAGAGGATGAACCGGTCTCGGCCGGCCCAGCGGTCGTCGGCCGGGTCCAGGTGCATGACGTTCTGGAAGAGCTGCCACGCCACCGGCGCGAGCGAGATCGCGGTGCCGGGGTGGCCGTGGCCCGCACGCTCCACCGCGTCCACGGCGAGGACTTTGAGCGTGTCCACCATGCGGCGGTCGGCGTCGTCGTACACGAACTCCCGCGCGGGCGGCACGCGGTCCAGGGCGGGGATGGGCCCGGCGGCGGGGGACGGGGCGTCGGTCACGGGACTGCTCCTGGCATGTGGGGGACATCGGGGCGCGCCGTCGGGGTCGCTCCCGAAGGGCGGCGTCCCCGCCAGCCTAGCCCGCGGACCCCCGGCCGGTCCCGGAGTGACGCCCGCCTCCCCGGGCGCGCCGCGGGGCCCGCGGGTAGGATGGAGCAGGGCCCCGTGCAGGGCGTGGAGGTTTCCCCGCGCCCCGCCCCCGGCCTGACCCCGTCCCCTCACCGTGAGAAGCAGATGTCATCCTCCGTGGAGTCGCACTCCCCAGCACCCGCCGCCGACGTCCGGTCGGCCACCGCGCCCGAGCGGCCGCCGGTCCCCCTGGGCCGGAAGCTGCGCGCCTACCTGGAGCTCACCAAGCCCCAGGTGATCGAGCTCCTGCTGGTGACCACGCTCCCCACCATGATCTTCGCCCAGCGCGGATTCCCGGACCTCACCACCATGATCGCCACCCTCGTGGGCGGTGCCATGGCGGCCGGCGCCTCCGGCGCGTTCAACTGCTACATCGACCGGGACATCGACCGGATCATGAAGCGCACCGAGCGCCGGCCCCTCGTCACGGGCGAGCTCACCCCGCGGGAGGCCCTGGTGTTCTCGTGGACCCTCGCTGTCCTCTCCGTGCTGGTCCTCGGCTTCGGCGCCAACTGGCTGGCGGCGGGCCTGGGCGTGGCCGCCATCTTCTTCTACGTGGTGGTCTACACGCTGATCCTCAAGCGCCGCACGGAGCAGAACATCGTGTGGGGCGGGATCGCCGGCTGCTTCCCCGTGCTGATCGGCTGGGCCGCGGTCCGCGGCACGGTCGAGTGGCCCGCCCTCGTGCTCTTCACCGTGATCTTCCTGTGGACCCCGCCGCACTACTGGCCCCTGTCCATGAAGTACAAGCGGGACTACCAGGAGGCGGACGTCCCCATGCTCGGGGCCGTCGCCTCGGCGCGTCTCGTGTCCAACCAGGTGGTGCTCTACGCGTGGGCCACCGTGGTGTGCTCGCTGCTGCTGGTGCCCATGGGCTGGGCCGGCATCGTGTACACGGCCGTGGCGCTCGGCGTCGGCGGCTGGTTCGTGTGGGAGGCCCACGTCCTCCAGCGCCGCGCGCAGCGCGAGGACTTCGACGACCGCAAGGCCATGAAGGTCTTCCACCTCTCCATCACGTACCTGACGCTGCTGTTCGTGGCTCTGGCCATCGACCCGTTCGTGGGCGTGCCGCTCATGCGCTTCGGCGCCTGAACCGGCCCTCGGCCCCGTCACGACGACGGCCCCGCATCCTCCGGCCGGAGGATGCGGGGCCGTTCTGCGTCTCCGGCGCGGGTTTTCAGTGCCCCGGCGTGACGTGTCCGCTGGTCTGGCGCTGCCACGCCAGGGTGCCGGCGACGACGGCGACCGTGGCGCCGGCCAGGTGGGCCGCCACGACCCCGATGGGCAGCCCCGCGACGTGCTGCCAGTAGCCGAGGATCCCCTGGAGGACGACGGCCGCCAGCAGGAACCAGGCCGAGGACCGCTGGCCCGCGCCGGAGCCGCGCGTGCGGTGGATGAGCACCAGCAGCACCACCGTCGCGATGACCGTGAGGTAGACCGGCACGACGTGCAGGCGGGTGATCATGACGGCGTCGAAGCCGTGCCGGGCCGCCGCCGGGTCGCCGGAGTGCGGACCGGTGCCGGTCACGAGGGTGCCCAGGACGAGGGCGGCCCAGAGGGCGGCGTACGCGACCCGGGCGGCCAGGCGCGTGCCGGGGGTGGTGACGCCGTCCACGAGGGGTGCGCCCGCGCCGTGGCGGTGCGCCTCCCGCACCCGCAGCCACAGCATGGCCGCGAGGGCGATGAGCACCCCGGAGATGACGAAGTGGACGCCCACGATCCGGGGGTCCAGGTGCATCCACACGGTGATGCCCCCGATGACGGCCTGGAGCGCGATGCCCGCCAGGAGCAGGCACGCGAGCAGGAACGACGGGCGGTGCGTGCGGCGGAGGGGCCACAGCTGCACGATCATGAGCAGGGCGATGACCCCCAGGACGCCCGTGAGGGTCCGGTTGCCGAACTCGATGATGCCGTGGATGCCCATCTCCGGCGTGGTGGTGAGGGATTCGGGCGTGCACGTCGGCCACGTGGGGCAGCCCAGTCCGGAGCCGGTGAGCCGGACGGCCCCGCCCGTCACCACGATGACCATCTGGGAGATGAGGGAGGCGAGGGCGAGGGCCACAGTGGCGGCGGTGATGCGGGAGGGGTCCGCCGCGCCGGCGGCGCGGTGGGAGGAGGATGAAGCGGTCACGAGAACCGGTCCTTTGCGGGGTCGAGGGTGGGTCGGGGGAGCAGGGAGGGCGGTGCCGGGCCGTCAGGGGCGCCAGCGGAACCAGCGCAGGGCGGCCAGCGCGGCCGCCGCGGTCCACGCCACGAGGAGGACGAGGGGCAGCGGCTCCCACGCGCCGTCGAGCAGGGCGCCGCGCAGGGCCGCACCGAGGGCGCCCGAGGGCAGGAGCTCGAGCCAGCCCCACCGCGCGGGGAACACGGTGCCGCCGACCGCGCCGAACAGCACCCACAGCAGGTTGGCGGCGGCGAGGGTCGCCTCGGGGCGCGCCGTGCCCGCCAGGAGCAGGCCGAGGGCGGTGAACGCCACCGCGCCCAGCACGAGGGCGACGGCGGCGGGCAGGATCCCCGCCGGGTCCGGCCGCCAGCCCAGCGCGAGGCCGACGCCGCCGATCACCGCGGTCTGGACCACGAGCAGGACGGCGACGGACGCGGCCTTGCCGGCGACCAGCCCGAGCGTGCCGAGCGGCGTCGTGGCGAGCGCGGCGAGCACGTCGTAGCGGCGCTCGAAGCCCGTGGAGATCGCGGTCGCCGTGAAGGCCGAGCTGATGACGGCCAGCGCGAGGACGCCGGGGACGGCCACGTCCAGGCCGGAGCGGGAGGGCGCGTCCAGCAGACCGGTGGCGTGCACGCCGATCAGCGCGAGCAGCGGCAGGATCAGGGTGACCATCAGCTGCTCGCCGTTGCGCAGGGCCGTGCCGGTCTCGTAGGCGGCCTGGCGCGCCACGCGGGAGCCCAGGGGGGCGGCTCCGGCGTGGGGGGCGGCGGTGGGGGTGCTCATGCGGCGCTCTCCTGGAGGATGTGCTCGAGGCGCAGGCTCGCCCGGTCCCAGCGCGTGGGCAGCAGGCCGTGGGCCCGCCACGTGCCGGCGAGGGCCTCGAGGTCGGCGGGGGTGCGCACGCCCGTGACCCGGACGCTGGGGGAGTCGGGCAGCGGGCGGGCGGTGAAGGGGGCGCGCAGGGCCGCGGACCACGCGCGCACGTCGGCGGGCCGCGCCTGCGCGAACTCCACGTCCACGACGTCGCCGGCCTCCACGCGGGTCAGCTCGGCGAGGGAGCCGGCGCGCACCACGCGTCCGGCCCGGAGGATCGCCACGTCGTCGGCAAGGCGCTCGGCGTCGTCGAGGAGGTGGGTGGTCAGCAGCACCGCGGCGCCGCGCGCGGTCTGCTCGCGGATGACCTCGTGGACGACGGGGCGGGTCTCCGGGTCCAGCCCGGCCGTCGGCTCGTCCAGGAAGAGCATGTCCGGGCGGCCGACGAGGGCCGCGGCGAGCGCGACGCGCTGGCGCTGGCCGCCGGAGAGGCGGCGCAGGGAGCGGCCGGCGACCTTCGCGATCAGCAGGCGCTCGAGCAGCTCCTCCGGGTCCTCGGGGCAGCGGTAGAGCGAGGCCACGTGCGTGACGAACCGGCGCGCCGTCACCGAGGGCGGCAGCCCGCCCTCCTGCCACATGACGCCGATGCGGGCGCGCAGGTCCGCGGATGCGCGCCAGGGGTCGCGCCCGAAGACGCGGACCGTGCCGGCGTCCGGACGGTCCGTGCCGTGGCACAGGCCCAGCGTCGTGGACTTGCCCGCGCCGTTGGGGCCGAGCAGGACGGTCACGGCCCCGGCGCGGGCGGTGAGGTCCACCCCGCGCAGCACGGGCGTGCGGGCGCGCCCGCGGCCCAGGCTCCGGTGGGCGTCCCGCAGGCTCAGCGCCGGCACGGGTGCGTCGGTGTGGGCGTCGTCGGGGGAGGTGGGGGGCACCGGTCCAGTCTAGTCGGGCGGGCCGGCGGTGCCCGGTGCCGCGGGCGGGGCGTCCCGGGTGACGCGGGACACCGGTGCCGAGAGCGGACAAAGGGCCCCCTCACTTGAACGGTTCCAGATCATTACGTCATCATGGACTGGTGTATTCCGAACGGCCCGTCCCCGCGCATGACGCCGCGCCCGCCCCGGCACCCGCCGAGGGCACGCGCGAGCGCGTCCTGCAGCTGGTCCTCACTCGCGGGCCGGTGAGCGCGGCCGAGATCGGCCGGGAGCTGGAGCTCACCGCCGCGGCCGTGCGCCGCCACCTCGACGCCCTCGAGGAGGAGTCCCTCGTGGCCGTGAAGCTCGTCAGCGCCGCCCGCGGAGCGGGCCGCCCCTCCCGCCGGTACGTGGTGACGCAGCACGCCCAGCGCCGTCTCGGCGACGACCACCTCTCGGTCGCCGTCGACGCGATCGACCGCCTCGCGGAGCTCGGCGGCGAGGGCGAGGTCCGCCGCCTCGCGCGCGGGGCCTTCCGCGACGTCGAGCGGAGGTTCGACGCCGCCGTCGCCGGCGTGGACCTGCCGCTGGAGGAGCGGACCGCCGTGCTCGCCAGGGTGCTCGACGCCGCCGGATTCGCCGGCACGCTGCGCCACCTGGGCGAGGGGCTGGCCCCCACCCTGCGGGCCGACCAGGTGTGCCAGGGCCACTGCCCCCTGCAGGGCCTGCCGGCCCGCTACCCGGAGTTCTGCGAGGAGGAGGCCGCCCTGTTCGCGCGCCTGCTCGGCGTCGACGTGCGCCGGCTCTCCACCCTCGCCACCGGCGGGCACGTGTGCACCACGCACGTGCCCCTGGGCCGCACGTGAGGCCGCCCGCCGGCCCCGAGAAGACCACCCGACCGTCCGACCACCCCGAACACCGCAACGAGAGAGGCTGAGATGACAGACCAGATCGTCCAGCGGGAGACCACGGAGACCGCCGATCCCGGCGTGATCGCCGAGATCCTCGAGAAGAACCCCGAGTTGAACGCCATCGGCGCCTACCAGTACGGCTGGGCCGACTCCGACGCGGCCGGCGAGAAGGCCGTGCGCGGCCTGAACGAGGACGTCGTGCGCGACATCTCCGCCAAGAAGTCCGAGCCGCAGTGGATGCTCGACCTGCGCCTCAAGGGCCTGAAGTACTTCGAGCGCAAGCCGATGCCCGCGTGGGGCCCGGACCTCACCGGCATCGACTTCGACAACATCAAGTACTTCGTGCGCTCCACCGAGGGCCAGGCGAAGTCCTGGGAGGACCTGCCCGAGGACATCCGCAACACGTACGAGCGCCTCGGCATCCCCGAGGCGGAGCGCGACCGCCTCGTGGCGGGCGTCGCCGCCCAGTACGAGTCCGAGGTCGTCTACCACCAGATCCGCGAGGACCTCGAGGCCCAGGGCGTGCTGTTCCTCGACACCGACACGGCCCTCAAGGAGCACCCGGAGGTGTTCGAGGAGTACTTCGGCACCGTGATCCCGGTGGGCGACAACAAGTTCGCCTCCCTGAACACGTCCGTGTGGTCCGGCGGCTCCTTCGTGTACGTGCCCAAGGGCGTGCACGTGGACATCCCGCTGCAGGCCTACTTCCGCATCAACACGGAGAACATGGGCCAGTTCGAGCGCACGCTGATCATCGCGGACGAGGACTCCTACGTGCACTACATCGAGGGCTGCACCGCCCCGATGTACAAGTCGGACTCCCTGCACTCCGCCGTGGTGGAGATCGTGGTGAAGAAGAACGCCCGCGTGCGCTACACCACCATCCAGAACTGGTCCACCAACGTGTACAACCTGGTGACCAAGCGTGCCGTGGTCGAGGCCGGCGGCACGATGGAGTGGGTCGACGGCAACATCGGCTCGAAGGTCACCATGAAGTACCCCGCGGTGTACCTCACGGGTGAGCACGCCACCGGCGAGACGCTCTCCGTGGCCTTCGCCGGCGCCGACCAGCACCAGGACACGGGCTCGAAGATGGTGCACATGGCCCCCAACACCTCCAGCTCGATCGTCTCGAAGTCGATCGCCCGCAACGGCGGCCGGGCCGCCTACCGCGGGCTCGTGCAGGTGGACGAGGGCGCCAAGGGCGCCGCGAACTCGGTGGTGTGCGACGCGCTGCTCGTGGACACGGTCTCCCGCTCGGACACCTACCCGTACATCGACATCCGCGAGGACGACGTGACCCTCGGCCACGAGGCCACGGTGTCCCGCGTCTCGGAGGAGCAGCTCTTCTACCTCCAGAGCCGCGGCCTCTCCGAGAGCGAGGCCATGGCGATGATCGTGCGCGGCTTCATCGAGCCGATCGCGCGCGAGCTGCCGATGGAGTACGCCCTCGAGCTGAACAAGCTGATCGAACTGCAGATGGAAGGGTCGGTGGGCTGAGTGGCCGAGACCATGGATGTGACCGAGCGCAATCTCATTCCGGGCATGGGGGAGGAGGGCGAGAAGCTCGCCGTCACCCAGGAGGCCCCGAAGGCCGCGGCGCAGCCGCGCCGCACCGGCGGCTCCCGCGCGGACCGCGTGAGCTCGTACGAGCTCGCCGACTTCCCGGTGCTCACCGGGCGCGAGGAGGACTGGCGGTTCACCCCGCTCAAGCGCCTGGGCGGGCTGCACCTGCCCGGCGGCGACGACGCGCGCCTCACCGGCGCGGCACCGACCGTGACCGTGTCCGAGCACGAGGGCGTCTCCGTGGAGACCGTCTCGCGCGAGGACGCGCGCGTCGGCTCCGTGCTGACGCCGGACGACCGCGTCTCCGCCGCGGCGTGGGCCTCGACCTCCGAGGCCGTCGTCGTGACGGTCGCGGCGGGAGCCGAGGTCGCCGAGCCGATCCGGATCGAGGTGACCGGCGCGGGCCCCCAGGCCGCCGCCGCGCACCTGACGGTCATCGTCGAGGAGAACGCCCAGGCCGACGTCGTGATCCGCCACCGCGGCTCCGCCGTGCTGGCCCAGAACGTCGAGTTCGACGTGCGCCGGGACGCCCGCCTCAACGCGGTCTCCCTGCAGGCGTGGGAGGAGGGCGCCGTGCACGTGTCCGCGCAGCAGGCCTCCGTGGCCACGGGCGCGCACCTCACGCACGTGACCGTCTCCCACGGCGGCTCGCTGGTGCGCCTCACCCCGACCGCGCGCTTCTCCGCCGAGCGCGGCGAGGCCCGCCTCTACGGCCTCTACTTCGCCGACGCCGGCCAGCACCTCGAGAGCCGCCTGTTCGTGGACCACAACCAGCCGAACTGTGTCTCGGACGTGCTCTACAAGGGCGCGCTGCAGGGCGCCGACGCGCGCACCGTGTGGGTGGGCGACGTGCTGATCCGCAAGGAGGCCGAGGGCACGGACACGTACGAGAAGAACCAGAACCTGCTGCTCACCGACGGCGCCCGCGCCGACTCGGTGCCGAACCTCGAGATCGAGACCGGCGTCATCGAGGGGGCGGGCCATGCGTCCGCCACCGGACGGTTCGACGAGACCCAGCTGTTCTACCTCATGGCCCGCGGCATCCCGGAGTCGGAGGCGCGCCGCCTGATCGTGCGCGGCTTCCTCAACGAGATCATCCAGAAGATCGGCATCGCCGACGTCGAGGACGAGCTCACCACCGTCATGGAGGACGAGCTGCGCATCGCCGCGCTCTGAGCCCACCTCCCGCTCACCCCACCTTTTTCTTCCAAGGAGAACCGCACATGGCAACCCTGCAGATCACCGACCTGCACGTGCAGATCGAGACCGACAACGGCCCCAAGGAGATCCTCAAGGGCCTGAACCTCACCCTGAACACGGGCGAGACGCACGCCATCATGGGCCCCAACGGCTCCGGCAAGTCCACCCTGGCCTCCACCATCGCCGGCCACCCCCGCTACGAGGTGACCTCCGGGTCCATCACCCTGGACGGCGAGGACGTCCTGGAGATGGGCGTGGACGAGCGCGCGCAGGCGGGTCTCTTCCTGGCCATGCAGTACCCCGTGGAGATCCCGGGCGTGACCATGACCAACTTCCTGCGCACCGCCAAGACCGCGCTGGACGGGGAGGCGCCCTCGCTGCGCACGTGGACCAAGGACGTCAAGGGCGCCTTCGAGGCCCTCCAGATGGACCCGGCGTTCATGAACCGCAACGTCAACGAGGGCTTCTCGGGCGGCGAGAAGAAGCGCGCCGAGATCATGCAGCTCGAGCTCTTCAAGCCGAAGTTCGCGATCCTCGACGAGACCGACTCCGGCCTCGACGTGGACGCCCTGCGCATCGTCTCGGAGGGCGTGAACCGCGCCGCCGAGGCGAACGAGATGGGCACGCTGCTCATCACCCACTACACGCGCATCCTGAACTACATCAAGCCCCAGCACGTGCACGTGATGGTGGCCGGCCGCATCGCCGAGTCGGGCGGCCCCGAGCTCGCCGCGCAGCTCGAGGCCGAGGGTTACGCCCGCTTCGAGCAGGCCGCAGAGGTCTCGGCATGACCGAGGCCGCCGCGCAGACGCCCACGGAGGACGTCCGTGAGGCCCTCAAGGACGTCATCGACCCCGAGCTCGGGGTGAACGTGGTGGACCTGGGCCTGCTCTACGGCCTGCACTACGCCGAGGACGGCGCGCTGCTCGTGGACATGACCCTGACCACCGCCGCGTGCCCCCTCACCGAGGAGATCGAGGACCAGGTCTCGCGCGCCATCGGCACCATGGTGGACGAGTGGCGCCTGAACTGGGTCTGGATGCCGCCGTGGGGTCCCGAGCGGATCACCGAGGACGGCAAGGACCAGATGCGGGCCCTCGGCTTCAACATCTGACCCGGCCCCGGGCCCGCACCGAGGGCGGGCCCCCACCTCCGCGGGGAGGTGGGGGCCCGACGTCGTTCCGGGGAGACCGCGGGAGCGCCCTCAGATGTCCAGCGTGCTCGCGGTGAACGTGTTGCACTGCTGGATGTCCGGCTCGGCCTGGCGGCCGTTCTGGTAGCCGCGCATGAACCAGCCCATGCGCTGCTCCGAGGTGCCGTGCGTGAAGCTGTGCGGGTCGACGCGGCCGCGGGCCTGCTCCTGGATGTGATCGTCGCCCACGGAGGCCGCGGCGTCGATCGCCTGGCGCAGCTGCGCGTCCGAGATGGGCTGCAGGAACGGCTCCCCGGACTCCGGGTCCGTGGTCACCGTGCCGTGGCCGGCCCACATGCCGGCGAAGCAGTCGGCCTGGAGCTCGGCCTTCACCGAGCCCGAGGTGGCGCCCGTCGTGCCGTCCCGCGAGTACTCCAGGTAGCCGACCACGTTCTGCACGTGGTGGCCGTACTCGTGCGCGACGATGTACTCCTCGGCCAGGGGGCCGCCCTCGGCGCCGAAGTCGCGCTGGAGGGTGCCGAAGAAGGACGTGTCGAAGTACATGGACTCGTCGGAGGGGCAGTAGAACGGGCCGGTGTCCGAGGACGCGGCGCCGCAGCCGGTGTTCACCTGGCCGGAGAACAGGGTGAGCTTCGGCTCGCGCCAGTCGATGTTGGAGTACCGGCCGAGGTACCCGCCCCAGAACTGGTCGGCGGCCTCGGTGGTGGCGATCACGCGGCAGTCCACGTTGCGGTTCGCGTCGTCGCCGGTGCTGCACTCCGACGGGGAGACCGGCTGGTCCGTGCCCCCCGTGGTCTGCTGCTGGTACTGGCCCTGGCCGGAGGTGGCCGAGCCGGTGTCGATGCCGAGCTGGTCGGCCAGCCCGGGCGCGAAGATGGCCAGGAGCAGCGCCAGCAGGCCGCCGCCGCCGCCGATCGCGGCGCCCCGGCCGAGGCCCCCGCCGCCGCCGGAGGCGCGGCCCGCGTCGAGCTGCACGTTGGAGTTGAAGGTCATGAGGCCTGAGTCTAGACGGACTAGACTGGGGCGGCGCGGCCCCGGGCCCCTCGGCCCTTCGCGCGCCCTCGACCGGTCCGCTGCGGCCGCCCCCCACACCCCCAGGAGCTCCACCCCCTCATGCTCACCGTCACGGATCTCGAACTGCGCGTCGGCGCCCGCCTGCTCATGGACGAGGTGAACTTCCGCGTGGACAAGGGGGACAAGGTGGGCCTGGTGGGGCGCAACGGCGCCGGCAAGACCACCCTCACGAAGGTGCTCGCCGGCGGCGGACAGCCCGCCGGGGGGACCGTCACCCGCTCGGGTCGGATCGGCTACCTCCCGCAGGACCCCAAGGTGGAGGACATGGACCAGTCCGGCCGCGACCGGATCCTCTCCGCCCGGGACCTGGACCAGACCATCCGCCGCATGCGCGCCGCGGAGGAGGGGATGGCGGCGGACGACGACGCCGAGCGCGAGAGGGCCATGAACCGGTACTCGCGGCTCGAAGCGGAGTTCGCCGCCCGCGGCGGGTACGCGGCCGAGTCCGAGGCCGCCCGGATCACCTCGAACCTGGGCCTGCCGGACCGCGTCCTGGACCAGCCGCTGCACACGCTCTCCGGCGGCCAGCGCCGCCGCGTGGAGCTCGCCCGCATCCTCTTCTCGGACGCGGACATCATGCTCCTCGACGAGCCCACCAACCACCTGGACCACGACTCGATCGTGTGGCTGCGCGAATACCTCAAGACGTACTCCGGCGGCCTGCTGATGATCAGCCATGATGTGGAGCTCATGGAGATGACCGTGAACAAGGTCCTCTACCTCGACGCCAACCGCCAGGTGATCGACGTCTACAACATGTCCTGGAAGAACTACCTGGCCCAGCGCCAGCAGGACGAGTCCCGCCGCCGCCGGGAGTTCGCCAACGCGGAGAAGAAGGCCTCCGCGCTGATCTCCCAGGCGGAGAAGATGCGGGCCAAGGCCACGAAGGCCGTGGCCGCGCAGAACATGATCAAGCGCGCCGAGCGCCTCATGCGGGACGTCGAGGGCGAGCGCGCGCAGGACCGCGTGGCCGCCATCCGCTTCCCCTCGCCGCAGCCCTCGGGCAAGACGCCGCTGCGCGCGGAGAACCTCTCCAAGTCCTACGGATCGCTCGAGATCTTCACGGGCGTGGACCTGGCGATCGACCGCGGCTCCCGCGTGGTGATCCTGGGCTACAACGGCGCGGGCAAGACCACGCTGCTGCGCATGCTGGCCGGTGCCGAGACGCCGGACACGGGCGGCGTGGAGGCCGGGCACGGCCTCAAGCTCGGCTACTTCGCCCAGGAGCACGACACCCTCGACCAGGACGCCTCGGTGCTCGACAACATGCGCCACGCCGCGCCGCAGCTGGGGGACACCCAGGCGCGCACGCTGCTGGGCTCGTTCCTCTTCCAGGGCGACGACGTGGACAAGCCCGCGCGGGTGCTCTCCGGCGGCGAGAAGACCCGCCTGGCCCTGGCCACGCTCGTGGCGTCCTCCGCCAACGTCCTGCTGCTCGACGAGCCCACCAACAACCTCGACCCCGCCAGCCGCGAGGAGATCCTCAACGCGCTGCGCCGGTACGAGGGCGCCGTGGTGCTCGTGACCCACGACGAGGGTGCCGTCCAGGCGCTCGCCCCGGAGCGCGTGGTGCTGCTGCCGGACGGCGTCGAGGACCTCTGGAACGACGACTACCTGGACCTCATCACCCTGGCCTGAGCGGCCGGCCGGGGCCGCTCAGTCGAACAGCGCGTCCTCGGCCTGCTCGTCCGTGAGCCGTCCGTCCCGGCGGCGCCGCACGGGCTGGGGGCGCGGCGGGCGGCGGGCGGCGAACGTGCCGTCGTCGACGGCGTCCTCGAGGGCGTCCGCGCGGTCGTTGCGGGCGCGCATCCACGCCGAGTAGCCCCACACGCCGAAGCCCATGGCCGCGAAGAGGTACCACTGGATGGCGTAGGAGAGGTGCGGGCCCTCGTCGAGCGTGGGCTCCACGAGCCTCTGCGGCGCGGTCTCCGCGGCCGGGTCCTCGCTCACCATGATCCCGTACGCGGTGTCCGCCACGGGCTCGCCGACGACGCGGCCGATCTCCGGCAGGTCGATCGAGGCGACCTGCCCCTCGGGGGCGTCGCGGTCCAGGGTGGGCTCGCCGGGCTTGACGCGCACGACGGCGGACACCTCGCCCTCCGGCGGCGCCGGCACCACGTCGGGCCGTCCGGGGGTGTCGCCCACGGGCAGCCAGCCGCGGTCCACCACGACGACGACGCCCTCGTCCGTGCGGAACGGCACCAGCACCTCGTAGCCGGGGCGGCCGGCGCGGGGGCGGTTGCGGGCGATCAGCGTCTCCTCCACGAGGTACTCCCCGCTCAGGGTCACGGGCGTCCACTCGTCCTCGGCGTCGAAGTCCGTGAACATCCGCTCGGCCTCGGCGAACGGCACGGCGTCGTCGTCGTAGTTCTCCAGCACGCGGTTGACCTCGTGCATCTTCTGCACACGCCGGTCCCACTGCCACTGCGCGAGGTAGTGGCACGCGAACGCGAAGAGGACGCACACGAGGAGGCCGAGGATCCAGGGCCCCGTGGCGAGGAAGCCGAACCGCAGGCGGGGCAGGCGCTCCGTGGCCGTGTCCCCGGGGGGACGGCGGGAGCCGACGCGGGGGCCGGTGGCGGTGCTCATGCGGGGACCTCATCGTCGGGGTGGTCGGGGTGGTCGGGGGCCACGAGGGGCCGGACGCGGCGCAGGAAGCCGCGCGCCTCGAGGAAGTCCCCGAGGTGGGCGCGATGCTCGCGGCAGGCGAGCCACGTCTTGGTCCGCTCGGGAGCGTGCACGCGGGGGTTGTTCCACTCGAGCGCCCACACCGCGTCGGTGCGGCAGCCGCGGCGCGAGCACGGGTGCGGATCGCCGGGCCCGGCGGCCACGCCGGCGGGTCCCCCGACGGGCCCGGGCGTGGCGCCCGGAACGGAGCCCGGCGCGGGGGAGGACCCCGCGGCGAGGGCTCCGAGCAGGTCCATGCCGCCGAGCGGGCCCGCGGTGCTCATGCGCCCGCCTCCCCACCGGTCCGCGGCCCGGGCAGGGCCCGGCGCCGGTCGAGGACGGGGTCCGCCACGACGTCGCCCGTCAGGACCACGGGCTGCGGCGCCGCGGGGCCGGACTCCTCGGGGACGGGGAGGGCGGCGGCGCCCGAGTCCACGCGGCGCAGCGTGCCGGAGCGCTCGGGGCCGGCGTTGTTCACGGAGACCACTGCGATGTAGGGCAGGGCCACGGCGCCCAGGATGAGCGCGAGCTGGAGCCAGCCGTGCGTGAAGAGGGCGGCCACGAAGCACAGCGTGCGGACGCCCATCTGGAGGAGGTAGACGCGCATGCGGTGCGAGCGGTCCTCGCTGCGGGCCGGCGCGGCGGTGGTGACCCCCTGGACCGGGCGGGTGGTCATGGCGTCACCTCCTGCACGGCGTCCGGGGGCGGGTCCCGGCACGACGGCACACGTAGAGTGGTGG
The DNA here is from genome assembly GCF_033790745.1 of Micrococcus sp. M4NT. Classification (NCBI taxonomy): domain Bacteria; kingdom Bacillati; phylum Actinomycetota; class Actinomycetes; order Micrococcales; family Micrococcaceae; genus Micrococcus; species Micrococcus sp. M4NT. The sequence continues at coordinate 174,091 of NZ_JAMYEH010000002.1, read as the reverse complement.
TTCACGGCGGCGGGCGGGCGCTTCGCGTCCGCCTCGGACGGCTCTCAGAGCCGACCGCCGGTCGATGTCCTAGGTGAACGATCCTAGTCGCCCCCGCACAGAAGGTGGTCCCCATGGCCGAGCAGTCCCGTCCCACCGCAGCCGAGCCGGCCGCCCCCGGCGGGCGCAGCGTCCTCGTCACCGGCGGCAACCGCGGGATCGGCCTGGCCATCGCGCAGGCGTTCGCCGCGAACGGCGACCGCGTGGCCATCACGTCCCGCTCGGGCGAGGGCCCCGAGGGCGTCCTGCCGGTGCGGGCCGACGTGACGGACGCCTCGTCCGTGGACGCGGCGTTCCGGCAGGTCGAGGAGGCCCACGGCCCGGTCGAGGTGCTCGTGGCGAACGCCGGCATCACGAACGACCAGCTGCTGCTGCGCATGTCCGAGGAGGACTTCGCCTCGGTGGTGGACACGAACCTCACCGGCTCGTTCCGCGTGGTGCAGCGCGCCACGAAGGGCATGATGCGCCTCAAGCGCGGCCGGATCGTGCTGGTCTCCTCCGTGGTGGGCCTGCTCGGCTCCCCGGGCCAGGTCAACTACGCCGCCTCCAAGTCCGGCCTCGTGGGCATGGCGCGCTCCATCACCCGCGAGCTCGGCGCGCGGGGCGTGACGGCGAACGTGGTGGCCCCCGGCTACATCGACACGGAGATGACGCGTTCGCTGGACGAGGACCTCAAGGCCCAGTACAAGAAGTCCATCCCCGCGGGCCGCTTCGCCGACCCGGACGAGGTCGCCGGCGTCGTCCGGTGGCTCGCCTCGGAGGAGGCCTCCTACATCTCGGGCGCCGTCATCCCCGTGGACGGCGGCCTCGGCATGGGCCACTGACCCGCCCCCTCACCCTTCCCACCCCAGGCAGAAAGGCCCCGAGCATGACTGAGACAGACCTCACCGGACGCGGCGTCGTCGTCACCGGCTCCTCCCGCGGCATCGGCGCGGAGACCGCGCGGCTGCTGGCGGCCCGCGGCGCCGGCGTCGTGGTGAACTACCGCCAGAAGGCCCCGCGCGCGAACAAGGTGGTCGCCGCCATCGAGGAGGCCGGAGGCCGCGCCGTGGCCGTGGGCGGCGACGTCACGAAGGCCGAGGACCGCGCCGCCCTGCTCGACGCCGCCGTCGAGGCGTTCGGCTCGCTGGACGTGCTCGTGCTCAACGCCTCCGGCGGCATGGAGTCCCAGTTCGGCGAGGACTACGCCATGACGCTCAACCGGGACGCGCAGGCCGCCCTCGCGGACGCCGCCCTCGAGCGGATGGGGGAGGGCGGGCAGATCGTGTTCGTCACCTCGCACCAGGCGCACTTCATCGACGAGGTGGACACCATGGAGTCCTACGAGCCCGTGGCCCGCTCCAAGCGCGCCGGAGAGCTCGCGCTGCGCGAGCGCATCCCCGCGTTCGCGGAGAAGGGCGTGGGCTTCGCGGTGGTCTCGGGCGACATGATCGAGGGAACCATCACCGCCACGCTGCTCAACCGCGCGGAGCCGGGCGCCATCGAGGCGCGCCGTGAGGCGGCCGGGAAGCTGTACACGGTGGAGGAGTTCGCGTCCGAGGTGGCCGCCCTGGTGGGGCGCACCGACCTCGAGGTGGGCCACACCGAGCTCGTGGGCGGCGCCCGCGACTTCCTGGCCCGCCACCGGGGCTGAGCCGCCGGCTGCTCGGGCTCAGAGCCCGAGCAGCCAGCGCAGCGGGGTGAGCGAGGGCACGTCGAGCACCACGTCGGCGTGATCGCGCAGCGCCGTCTTGGCGCACAGGGCCACCCCGCACCCCGCGGCCGTCAGCAGGTCGATGTCGTTGGCGCCGTCGCCCACCGCCACGACGGCGGTCTCCGCGACGCCCGCGTCGGCCGCCCACGCGCGCAGCATGGCCGCCTTGGCGGCGCGGTCCACGACGGTCCCGACGACGCGCCCCGTGAGGCGCCCGTCCGCGGCCTCGAGCTCGTTCGCGCAGTAGGCGTGCAGGCCCCACGCGGCCGCGAGCGGGGCGAGCACCGAGGTGAACCCGCCCGAGACGGCGCAGACCCGACCCCCGGCCGCGTGCACGGCGGCGATCAGCTCGAGCGCGCCGTCCGTGGGGCGCACGGCGTCCACGACCTCCTCGACCACGCCCACGGGCAGGCCCGCGAGCGCCTCGACGCGCGCGTGGAGGGACTGGGCGAAGTCGAGCTCGCCGCGCATGGCCCGCTCCGTGACCTCGGCGACCTCCGCCTCGCGCCCGGCGTGCGCCGCGAGCAGCTCGATGACCTCCTGCTGGATCAGCGTGGAGTCGACGTCGGTCACCACGAGCGGGTGCGGGTTCGCCGTCGCGTCCTCGGGCAGCGTCAGCGCGGCCCATCCGGGACCCGGATCGGGAGCCGCGGCCCACGCGTCGCTCAGGAACCGCCAGCCCACGAGGCCGTCCGCGGCGACGCGCTCGGCGCCCTCCGGCACGCCCTCCGGCGTGCCCGCGGGACCAGGGGCGTCGGCGGGCGAGGCGGTCAGGACGAGGCGGCGCACGGAGCTCATGGGCCTCAATCTAGGGGCGCGGACGCAGCGCGCCCCGCGTGTGAACGCCCGGCCCCACTATGGTGGAGGCCATGACCACGCCCCAACACCTCGAGGACATCTTCACCCCGGACGAGGACGCCGTGCTCCAGCTGCGCGGCGTGCGCGTGCACCGTGGCGGCCGGGACATCGTCGCCGACGTGGACTGGACCGTCCGGGCGGGCGAGCGCTGGGTCGTGATGGGCCCCAACGGCGCGGGCAAGTCGACCCTGCTGCAGATCGCCGCGGCCCGCCTGCACCCCACCGCCGGCGACGTCGCGATCCTCGACGAGGTGCTGGGCGCCGTCGACGTGTTCGAGCTGCGCCCGCGCATCGGGCTCTCCTCCGCCCAGCTGGCGGCCCAGGTGCCGCGCGCGGAGCTCGTGCAGGACGCCGTGGTGACCGCCGCGTACGGCGTGACCGGCACGTGGCGCGAGAGCTACGAGACGCAGGACCGCATGCGGGCCCTCGGGCTCGTGTCCGCGTGGGGGCTCTCCCGCCTGGCGCACCGGCCCTTCGGCTCCCTCTCGGACGGCGAGCGCAAGCGGGTGCTGATCGCCCGCGCGCTCATGACCGACCCCGAGCTGCTGCTCCTGGACGAGCCCGCCGCGGGGCTGGACCTGGCCGGGCGCGAGGAGCTCGTCCGCCAGCTCACCGAGCTCGCGGAGGACGAGGCGGCGCCGGCCACCGTTCTCGTGACACACCATGTGGAGGAGGTCCCTCCGGGCTTCACCCACGCCCTGCTGCTGCGCGAGGGCGGCGTGGTGGCCGCCGGCCCCGTCGCGGAGGTCCTCACGGACGAGCACCTCTCCACCGCGTTCGGCCTCGCGCTCACCGTCACCTCGACGGACGGGCGCTACTCGGCCGTCGGCGCGTGAGCGAGTTGCTCGCCGCCCAGGTCCTCGGGATGGACCTGTGGCAGGTGCTGCTCGTGCTGCTGGCCGGGTTCTGGGCCGGCACCATCAACTCCGTGATCGGCTCGGGCACCCTGGTGACCTTCCCCGTGCTCGTGGCCGTGGGGTACCCGCCCGTCACGGCGCAGATCTCCAACGCCATGGGCCTCGTGGCGGCCGGGTTCTCGGGCGTGTTCGGGTACCGCCGCGAGCTCGCGGAGTCGCGGGCCGTGCTGCCCGTGCTGACCGTGGCCTCCCTGCTGGGCGGCATCCTCGGGGCATCCCTGCTGATCCACCTGCCGCCCGAGGTGTTCGGGTACGCGGCGCCGATCCTCATCGTGGTGGCCCTCGCCTTCGTGATCCTCCAGCCCCGCCTGCAGGCGTGGGTGCGCCGGCGGGCCGCCGCGCGGGCGGGCGGCGAGGTCGCCGAGGCCCCCGCCGTGCCGAGCCGGCCCGTCGGCCCCGCGCTGTGGATCCTCGTCTTCCTGGCCGGTGTGTACGGCGGGTACTTCGTGGCCGCGCAGGGCGTGCTGCTCATGGGCATCCTCGGCGTGTTCCTCTGCGGCGGCACGCTCGTGCACGCGAACGGCATCAAGACGTGGCTCTCCCTCTCGGTGAACCTCATCGCCGCCGTCTCCTACCTGCTGTTCGCCTTCGACCGCATCGACTGGACGGCCGTGCTGCTCATCGCGGCGTCCTCCCTGGTGGGCGGGTCCGTGGGGGCCAGGATCGGGCGGCGCATCTCCCCGACGCTGCTGCGCGGGGTGATCGTGGTGGTGGGCCTGGCCGGACTGACGAGCATGATCCTGCGCCTGGTGAACGGTGGCTGAGCACACCCGGCTTCCGGGCGCGGCCGGCCGGGAGGTGCGGCTGACCCCGGCCGACCTCGCCGACCCCCGCCTGGCCGCGTACACGACCATGACCGACGCCGCCCTGCGCCGCCGCGTGGACGCCGAGCACGGGGTGTTCCTGGCGGAGTCCTCCTCCGTGGTGCGGCGGGCGCTGGCCGCCGGGCACACGCCGCGCTCGTTCCTGCTGGGGGACCGGTACCGCGAGACGTTCGCGGACGCCCTCGCCGCCCACCCGGACGTGCCGGTCTTCACCGGCCCGGACGAGGTCCTCACGGAGCTCACCGGCTTCCACCTGCACCGCGGCGCGCTGGCGGCGATGGACCGGCCGGCCCCGCGCTCCGTGGGCGAGGTGCTCGCGGGCGCGCGGCGCGTCCTCATCGCCGAGGACCTCGTGGACCACACGAACCTGGGCGCGGTGGTGCGCTCGGCGGTGGCCCTGGGGTGGGACGCGCTGCTGCTGACCCCGCAGGCCGCCGACCCGCTCTACCGGCGGGCGATCCGCGTGAGCATGGGGACGGTGTTCCAGCTGCCCTGGGCGCGGCTGGACGGCCCCGTGGCGTCCGCGGTGCCCGTGCTGAAGGAGGCGGGGTTCGCGGTCGCCGCACTCGAGGTGACCGAGCGGGCCGTGGGCCTGGACAGCCCGGAGCTCGAGGGGATCCGGGGCGCCGAGCGGCTGGCCCTCGTGCTGGGCCAGGAGGGCCCCGGCGTCCGCGAGGAGACGCTCGCCCAGACCGACGCCGACGTCGTGATCCCCATGCCGGCGGGCGTGGACTCGCTGAACGTGGCCGCGGCGGCCGCCGTCGCACTGTGGGAGCTGCGCGCGCGGCGAGGGCCGGGCGCGACGCGCGGGCCGCGCGATCCACGGTGAGACGCGACGGGGCATGCGGTAGAGTGGGCCGCTGGCCCGCCGACCGGCGGACCCCACCGACCACACCTCTCGCGCCCCTGGTCCCAATCAGGCGGCAGAAACGAAGGATGCTCCCCATGAAGACCGCGATCCACCCCGAGTACCGCTACGTCATCTTCAACGACCTCGCCTCCGGTGAGAAGATCCTCACCCGCACCACCGCGAACTCCGAGAAGACCGCGGAGTGGGAGGACGGCAACACCTACCCGGTGATCGACGTCGAGATCTCGGCCGCCTCGCACCCGTTCTACACGGGCAAGCAGCGCATCATGGACACCGCCGGCCGCGTGGAGCGCTTCAACGCCCGCTTCAAGGGCTTCGGCGGCAAGAAGTGATCGCAGCGGCCTGAGCCGCTCTCACCTCGCACCACGACGACGGGCCCCGCGCCTCCGGCACCACGCCGGAGGAGCGGGGCCCCTCGCGTCCCCGGCTCCCGCCCGGCGCGAACGCCCCTGGCCCGTGCCCCGGCGAGATCCTAGGCTGGCGGCATGACCACGAACCAGGACAGCGCCCACCACGGGGAGTACAAGGTGATCGGCGGCAAGCTGGTGGCCGCGGACCTCACCCTCCACGACGGCCGCATCGCCACGGCCAGCATCAACGGCGACTTCTTCCTCGAGCCCGACGAGGCGCTCAAGGACCTCAACGCGGCCGTGGCCGGGCTCTCGGCCGACGTGGAGCACCGCGCCATCCGGGCGGCGGTGGAGCAGGGCCTGCGGCCCGAGGCCGAGCTGTTCGGCGTCGACGCCTTCGCGATCGCCTCCGCGGTGCGCCGCGCCCTCGGGAAGTCGACCACGTGGGAGGACCACCAGTGGGAGATCATCCCGCCGGAGCCGCTGCCGATCGCGCTGACGGTCGCCCTCGACGAGGTCCTCACCCGCCAGGTGGCCGAGGGACGGCGGAACCCGACCATGCGGCTGTGGCAGTGGAATGAGCCCGCCGTCGTGATCGGGGCCTTCCAGTCGCTCGCCAACGAGGTCGACCCGGAGGGCGTGGAGCGGCACGCGATCAACGTGGTGCGGCGGATCTCCGGCGGCGGCGCGATGTTCATGGAGGCGGACAACTGCGTCACGTACTCGCTGCACGTGCCGCAGTCCCTCGTGGACGGCCTCGAGACCGCCGAGACCTACCCGTTCCTCGACGAGTGGACCATGGACGCGCTCGGGCGCCTCGGCGTGGAGGCGTTCTACCAGCCGCTCAACGACATCGCCACGCCCCAGGGAAAGATCGGCGGGGCCGCCCAGAAGCGCGTGGGGGAGTCCGGCCTCCTGCACCACGTCACCATGAGCTACGACATCGACGCGGACAAGATGCTCGAGGTCCTGCGGATCGGCCGCGAGAAGCTGCGCGGCAAGGGCGTCGCCTCGGCGAAGAAGCGGGTGGACCCGCTGCGCCGCCAGACCGGCGTCCCCCGCGTTGAGATCTGGGAGACCATGATGGCCACCTTCGAGGAGCGGTACGGGGCGCGGCGCGTCGACCTCGACGCCGAGACCCGCGCCGAGGCCGAGGAGCTGGCCCGCACGAAGTTCGCAACGCCGGAGTGGACCGCCCGCGTCCCGTGACCGGGCGGCCCACCCCTGCGCAGCCCGCCTACCCCTCGAGGTCGTGCTGGGCCGCCTGCACCCGCAGGGACCGGCGCAGCGCGTCCGTGTGCTCCACGACGAGGCGGCGCAGGGCGCCCGGGGCGTCCGGGTGGCCGTCGATCCAGCGCTGGGCGGCGGCGAGCGTGGGGTGGCGCTCCTGGTCCTCGGCACCGCCCGGCACCGCGTGCTGGTGCCCCGGGAACAGCCCGCCGATCGCGCGGCTGGCCAGCCCGTTCGACCGGCTCGCCCACACCTGCTCCAGCCGCGGCCAGAACCCGTCCTCGTGGGCGGCGAGCAGCTCCACGGAGCCCGCGGCGAAGCCGGCGGCCGTGGCGGAGAGCAGGTCGTTGGACAGCTCGACGCCGTCGGCGGTGCGCCCGGCCATGACGGCCTCCCACGCTGCGGCCTTCACGCCGGGCTCGGGGCGCGCGGCGAGGGCGAGGCGGTGCCACGTGACCGTCTGCGCGGTGCGCTTCGCCTCGAGCTCGGCGTCCAGGCGGGCCGCATCGGCCTGGCCGGTCGCGGCGAGGGCCTGGAGCACGAGCCAGCGCACCTCGGCGTCCACGGCGAGCCCGGGGGCCGCCGTGCCGGGCGAGACCAGCAGGGCCTCGGCCAGAGAGCTCGCCAGCGCCGCGTCGGCGCGCGCCACGAGCGCCCACGTGCGGGCCGCCGTGCGCTGGCGGTCGGAGCCGGCCTCGAGCGTGCGGGTCTGCTCGGCCAGCTCGGTGCCGAGCCGCGAGCGCAGGGCGGCGCGGTCCTCGGCCCGGGCGTACTGGGACACCGCGGCGGCGGCCTGGGCGAGCACCTGGGTGTGGACGCCGACGGTCTCGATCCCGGCGGAGAGCTGCCCCACCGCGGTCACGAAGCGCTCCACGGGCAGCGCGCCGTCGCGCGTCATCGACCACAGGGCCGCCCACACGGTGGCCTCGGCCAGCGGATCCGCGATCAGGTGAGCGAGCACCGCCTCGAGCGAGGCGTCGTCCACCTCCACGGCCGCGTACGTGAGGTCCTCGTCGTTGGGCAGCACGAGCCGGACGCCCTCCGGCACCTCGAGCCCGGCCAGCGGCACCGCGGCGCCCTCGGCACCGCCTGGCACGTCGACGGTGGCCTGGCCGGTGCGCACGAGCACACCGTCCTCGTCGGGCGTGAACACGCCCACCTTCACCACGTGTGGGCGCAGCACCTGGCGGCCCGTGACGGGATCCCGGCCCTCCTGGTGCAGGAGGACGGCGCCGTCGTCCCCCGCCTCCACCCGCAGGCGCGGCACGCCCGAGGTGTGCAGCCACGCGTCCGCCCACGCGCCCATGTCCCGCCCCGAGGCGGCCTCGAGGGCCGCCATGAAGTCGGCGAGCTCCGCGTTGCCCCACGCGTGGGCGCGGAAGTAGCGGCGTGCGGCGTCGAGGAACGCGTCCCGGCCGACGAACGCCACGAGCTGCTTGAGCACCGAGGCGCCCTTGGCGTACGTGATGCCGTCGAAGTTCTGCCGCGCGGCCTCGAGGTCCACGATGTCCGCGACGATCGGGTGCGTGGTGGGCAGCTGGTCCTGCACGTAGGCCCACGCCTTGCGGCGCGAGGCGAAGGTGACCCACGCGTCGGAGAACTCCGTGGCCTCCGCGGCGCCGAGCGAGCCCATGAAGTCCGCGAACGACTCCTTGAGCCACAGGTCGTCCCACCAGCGCATCGTCACGAGGTCGCCGAACCACATGTGCGCCATCTCGTGGAGGATCACGGTGGCCCTGCCCTCGTACTGCACGGCGGTGGCCCGCGAGGTGAACACGAAGTCCTCCGTGAAGGTCACCAGCCCCGGATTCTCCATGGCTCCGAGGTTGTACTCGGGCACGAACGCCTGGTCGTACTTGCCCCACTCGTAGGGCACGCCGAAGAGCCCGTGGAAGAAGTCCAGCCCGCGCTTCGTCACCGCGAACACGGCCTCCGGGTCGAACGCGTCGGCCATCGTCTGCCGCGTGAACAGGCGCAGCGGCACGGGCGCGGCACCGGTGGCCGCATCACCGTCCCAGCGGTCCTCCCAGCTCGCGTAGGGGCCGGCCAGCAGCGTCGTGATGTAGGTGGACTGGGCGAGCGTGGGCTCGAAGTCCACGCGCACGACGCCGTCGCCCGCCTCCGTGCGCGACGCCTCGGGCCGGTTGGAGGCCAGCACCCAGTCGGCCGGGCCGGTGAGGGCGAAGGTGAAGGCGCCCTTGAGGTCCGGCTGCTCGAAGTCCGGGAAGACGCGGCGCGCGTCCGCGGGCTCGTACTGCGTGTAGAGGTACACCTGGCCGTCGGCCGGGTCCGCGAAGCGGTGCAGCCCCTCGCCCGAGCGCGAGTAGCGCGAGGCGCCCTTCAGGACCACGTCGTTCTCGGCCGCCAGGCCGGGCAGCAGGACGCGGGCCTCGCCGACCACCTCGGCGAGGTCCAGGGCCGCGCCGTTGAGCTCCACCGCATCCACCCCGGCGTGGATCCAGTCCAGGTGCGTGCTCGCGCCGGGCTCCGCGCACGCGAAGCGGATCCGCGCCTCCACCGGGTAGGTGTCCTGCTCGAGGTCGCGGGCGGCCGAGAGGTCCACGTGGACGTCGTACGCGCTCACGGTGAGCAGCCGGGAGCGCTCGAAGGCCTCGGCACGGGTCACGTTGGTCTGGTCGAGGTCGGGCGCGGGCACGGGTGTTCTCCGGTCTGTGGGGTGGGTGCGGGCGGGGGAGCGAGACGGGGGACCGGTGCGGGTCAGCGCGGCGCCGGCACGGACTGGCCCTTCGAGAGCACGGTCAGGCCCGAGTCCGTCACGGTGTAGCCGTTGGCCTCGTCCTCCGCGCGGTCGAAGCCGATGCGCGCGCCGGGCGGGACCACCACGTTCTTGTCGAGGATGGCGTTGCGGACGTGGGCGCCCTCCCCGACGACGACGGAGTCTAGGAGCACGGACTGCTCGACCCACGCCTCGTTCGCGACGCGGACGTCCGTGGACAGCACGGACTGGGCCACCGTGCCGCCCGAGACGACGACGCCCTGCGAGAGGATCGAGTCGTTCGCGCTGCCGGGGCGGCGCGAGGCCGAGCGCACCAGCTTCGCCGGCGGGGAGACGGACTGCCGCGTGTACAGCGGCCACTCGCGGTTGTAGAGGTTGAACTCCGGCCACGGCTGCACGAGGTCCATGTGCGCGTCGTAGTAGGAGTCCAGCGTGCCCACGTCCCGCCAGTAGTGCTTGCCGGGGGTGCCGCCGGGGACCTCGTTGGCGGTGAAGTCATAGACGCCAGCCTCGCCGCGGTCCACGAAGTAGGGGACGATGTCCCCGCCCATGTCGTTGTTGGAGTGCGGGTTGGCGTCGTCCGCGTTGAGCGCCTCCACGAGGGCGTCCGTGTCGAACACGTAGTTGCCCATGGAGGCCAGGAACTGGGACGGGTCGTCCGGCAGGCCCGGGGTGGTGGCGGGCTTCTCCACGAACGCCTTGATGCGCTCGGGGGAGGACGGGTCCGTCTCGATGACGCCGAACTGGTCCGCGAGGTCCAGCGGCTGGCGCACGGCCGCCACGGTGGCCTTCGCGCCGGAGGCGATGTGCTGGTCCACCATCTGCTGGAAGTCCATGTGGTAGACGTGGTCCGCGCCGATCACCACGACGATGTCCGGGCGCGCGTCCGCGATGAGGTTCATGGACTGGTAGATGGCGTTCGCCGAGCCCGTGAACCAGTCCTTGCCGCGGCGCTGCTGCGCCGGGACGGTGGCCACGTAGTTGTTGAGCATGGTGGACATGCGCCACGTCTCGGAGATGTGCCGGTCCAGCGAGTGCGACTTGTACTGCGTCAGCACCACGATCTCGCGGTAGCGCGAGTTCACCAGGTTGGAGAGCGCGAAGTCGATCAGCCGGTACGTGCCGCCGAAGGGGACGGCCGGCTTGGCCCGGTCGGCGGTGAGGGGCATGAGACGCTTGCCCTCGCCGCCCGCCAGCACCACGGACAGGACCTTCTTCTGCACCATCGGGGACCACTCCTCATTCCGGGGACGCGCCTCGTCGCCGAGCCCGCTCGGGCCCGGCCTCTGTCGGTCCCGTCAGGCTATCCGGCCCGAGGGGCGCTCGACTAGGTTGGAGGCGTGCGCATCGACATCGTGAGCAAAGAGTTCCCCCCGTCCATCTACGGCGGCGCCGGAGTCCACGTCGCGGAGCTGACGCGTGTGCTCGCGTCCCGCGCCGACCTCGTCGTCCACGCCTTCGGCGAGCCCCGCGAGCGGGACTACCACGGCGCCGCCGTGCACTCCTACCCGAATCCCCAGGGGTTCGAGGCGGAGAACGGCGCCGTCCAGACCCTGGCCACCGACCTCACCATGGTCGGCGCCTTCGAGGGCGCGGACGTGATCCACTCCCACACGTGGTACGCCAACATGGCCGGCCACCTCGGCAAGCTCATGCACGGCGTCCCGCACGTGCTCTCCGCCCACTCCCTCGAGCCCCTGCGCCCGTGGAAGGCCGAGCAGCTCGGCGGCGGCTACGCGATCTCCAGCTGGGCCGAGTCCACCGCGTACCACGGCGCCGACGCCGTCATCGCGGTCTCGGACGGCATGCGCCGGGACATCCTGGCCTGCTACCCGGACGTCGACCCCGCCAAGGTGCACACCGTGCACAACGGGATCGACACCCAGGTGTGGACCCCGCAGACCGGCACCGGCGCCCTCGAGAAGTACGGGATCGACCCGGGCAAGCCCTCGGTCGCGTTCGTCGGGCGCATCACCCGCCAGAAGGGCGTCCCGCACCTGCTGCGCGCCGCTCTGCAGCTGCCCCCGGAGGTCCAGCTCGTGCTGTGCGTCGGCGCCCCGGACACCCCGGAGCTCGCGTCGGAGGTCAACGGCCTCATCGCGCAGCTGCGCGGGCAGCGCGAGGGCGTCGTCGTGATCGAGGGCATGATCCCGCGCCACGAGGTCATGGAGATCCTCACCTCCGCCACCGTGTTCGCCTGCCCCTCCGTCTACGAGCCCCTGGGCATCGTCAACCTCGAGGCCATGGCGTGCGGCACCGCGGTGGTGGCCTCGGCCGTCGGTGGCATCCCGGAGGTCGTGGAGGAGGGCGTCACCGGCTCGCTCGTGTCCTTCGAGCAGGCGGACGATGCCACCGGCGCCCCCGTGGACGAGGACGGCTTCGCACGCGACTTCGCCGCCGCCCTCACCCGGGTCCTCGAGGATCCCGAGCAGGCCCGCCGGATGGGCGAGGCCGGACGGGAGCGCGCCATCGGGCAGTTCTCGTGGGAGACCATCGCCGAGCGCACGCTCGAGGTGTACCGCTCCGTCCTCGACTGAGGCCGGCCAGCTCCGCGACGGCGCGGACAGGGCTGTGCCGCCCGGCCGAGGCGGAGCGCGCAGCCGTCCCCGAACGCCCGAGGGCCCGGAGACCCCCCTGGGGGATCTCCGGGCCCTCGGTCCGTCCGCGCCGGGCGACCGGCGCGGACGGGTGCGGGTCAGGACCGGCGCAGCCGGGAGGCCTTGGACTTGGCCTCCTTGCGCTGGCGCTCCCGGAGGACCTTCTCGTCCTCGGGGGCGGTGCCGGAGGCGCGCAGCTGCTCGAAGTAGCGGTGGGCCTCCTCCTGGCGCTCGGCTTCGACGTCGGTGGCGACCTCCATGCGCAGGTGCTTCTGCTCGAGGCCGTAGGCCTCCACGAGCTCCAGCGCGAAGGGGCGCAGGCGCTCGGCCAGGCGGTTGACGTAGCCGCGCAGGGCGCGGGCGCGCTGGCTGGAGACGCGGCCATGGGCCACGAACCAGCCCAGGTCGTCCTCGATGAGGCGCAGCGCGAAGAGGTCGCGCAGCCAGGTGAGCACGGTGGCGGTGGCCTCGTCCTCGATCGCGTCCACGGCCCGGGTGAACGCCTCCCACTGGAGGAGCTCGGCGTGGTTGCGCGCCGCCTCGACCAGCTCGTGCTGGCGCGTGTTGAACGCCTCGGCCTGGGCCTGCTGGCCCTTGCCTCGGGCGCCCGAGAGGGTGCCCGCGATGTCCGCCGTCTTGGCGCGCACGCGGTCCTCGAGCAGCTCCCGCTGGACCGCGGGATCCTTGAACCAGTTCGCGGAGCGGCGCTCGGAGCCCGCGTCCGCCACGGTCTGGACCACCTTGGGCAGGCCGGCGCGGTGCAGGGCGTCGGAGGCCTGGAGGACCACGTAGCGGGACACGGCGCCGACCTCGAGGCGGCCGAACTCCTTGGAGTAGTCGGTCAGGAGCCGCTTGCCGACGAGCTGGAGCAGGACGGTGTTGTCGCCCTCGAAGGTGACGTAGACGTCCAGGTCGGCGCGCAGCTGGGTGACGCGGTTCTTGGCCATGAACCCGGTGCCGCCGCAGGCCTCGCGGGCCTCCTGGAGGGTGTCCAGGGCGTTCCAGGTGGTCAGGGGCTTGACGGCGGCCGCGAGGGTCTCCAGCTCCTGGCGGTCCACGTCGGTGTCCGCGCGGCCCGAGAACACGTCGTCGAACTTGACGGCGAGCTCGTTGGAGGAGAACGCGTCCGCGTAGGCGCGGGCCAGGCGGTCGATGAGGCGGCGCTGATGGTTCTGGTAGTCCAGCAGCACCTCCTCGCGCTCCGGGCTGGAGGCGTTGAACTGGCGGCGCTGTTCGCCGTAGGCGATGGCGCCGTGCAGGCCGAGGAAGGAGGCCGTCGTCGCGGCGATGGACAGGGACACGCGGCCCTGCACGAGGGTGCCGAGCATGGTGAAGAAGCGGCGCCCGGGGGAGTCGATCGGCGAGGTGTAGGTGCCGTCCTCGGCGACGTCGCCGTAGCGGTTCAGCAGGTTCGTGCGGGGCACCCGGACGTGGGTGAAGTGCAGGCGGCCGTTGTCGATGCCGTTGAGGCCGCCCTTGAGGCCGTCGTCCTCGCCGCCGACGCCGGGCAGGAACGCCCCGGACTCGTCGCGGATCGGCACGTAGAAGCAGTGCACGCCGTGGTTGACGCCCTGGGTGATGAGCTGGGCGAAGACCGTGGCGGCCTTGCCGTGCAGGGCGGCGTTGCCGAGGTAGTCCTTCCACGCGCCCTTGAACGGCGTGTGGATGACGAACTCCTGGGTGGCCTCGTCGTAGGTGGCCGTGGTGGCGATCGAGGCGACGTCGGAGCCGTGGCCGATCTCCGTCATGGCGAAGGCGCCGGGGATGGACAGGTCCATCGCGCCCGGCAGCCACCGGCGGTGGTGATCGGCGGTGCCGAGGTGGAGGATCGCGGAGCTGAAGAGGCCCCACTGCACGCCGGCCTTGATCTGGAGCGAGGGGTCGGCCACCACGAGGTCGCCGAACGCGGAGATGTTGCCGCCGTGGTTGTCGTCGCCGCCGAACTCGGCCGGGAAGGCGCGGTGGACGGCGCGGCTGTCCACGAGGATGCCGAGCTGGCCGAACACGCGCTGGCGGTGCTCGTCCATGCCCAGCAGCGGGTCGCGGTGCAGGGCCGGGTCCTTGGCGAGTTCGCGGGACTCACGGCGCTCCGCGGCCCAGCGGCCCAGGAGCGCCTCCTGGATCACGGCCGAGTCGAGGGACCCCGGGCGCGGGTGCTCGGGGGCGATCTCGGCGACGTCGTGGGGCAGGTCGGTGGGGGACGGGGGGACGTCGGTGACGGCGTCGAGGCTGTGGTCGCGGGTGGTGGTCATCGGACCGCTCCTTCGTGGGCGTGGATCGGGACGGGGGATGTCGGGGCGCCGAGCAGGCCGTGGAGCAGCCAGCCGGTGATGGAGGCCGCCAGCTCGGCGGCGTCGGGGCGCGCGTCCTCGGGGGAGCGCAGCCAGGTCTCGGCCGTGGCCCGCACCAGTCCGACGGCGGCGCGCGGCCACAGGCCGAGGGGGGAGCCGACGGGCGGGACGCCGTCCGCCCCGAGGTGCTGGGCGAGCCCCTCCGCGAGGAGGGCGTGGACGCGGTCGAAGAAGGCGTCCAGGACGCCCGCCGCGGCGCCGGAGGAGTCCGGGGCGGACACGGCGAAGGCGTAGACGTTCGGGGACGTGGCGGCCACACTGAGGTAGACCTCGACCATCCGATGCAGGGTGGCGGCGGCGTCGGAGTGGTCGACCGCCGCCTCGAGCAGTCGCCGCTCCATGTGGGCGGTCACCCGCTCGGCGACGGCGACGCGCAGGCCGGCGCGGTCGCCGAAGTACCGGTAGTAGACCGACTTGGAGGTGCCGGCGTGCGTGGCGATGTCCTCCATGGAGGCCTCGGGCCCCAGCTCGTGGACCGCGGCCCGCGCGGCGCGGAGCAGCTCGCGGCGGCGGTCCAGCCGGTGCTGGTCCCACCGGGAGCTGCGACCGTCGCGGAGGACGGGGGGAGGCGTGAGTGATTTCACAGGACGGACTGTATCAGGTACCGTTCGTCTCAGTCACCCCGATCCCGGCCGCGCCGCTCCACCATCACCCCAGTTCCATCGACACCACCAGCGCCCGGATCACCCCCGACCTCTCGCCGCGCACCCCGCGGGTGAGGCCACACCGTCCAGGAGGACCCCGCCGTGAACACCCCGGAGAACACCACCACCGCCCGTCCCGCCGTCGCCGGCGGCCCGCTGCGCCCGGCCGTCGTCGTGGGCGGCAACCGCATCCCCTTCGCCCGCGCCAACACGGCCTACGCGACGGCCTCCAACCAGGACATGCTGACCGCCGCCCTCGACGGCCTGGTCGCCCGCTTCGGCCTGCAGGGTGAGCGCATCGGCCAGGTCTCCGCCGGCGCCGTGCTCAAGCACCCCAAGAACTTCAACCTCACCCGCGAGTCGGTCCTCGGCTCGGCCCTCGCGCCCGACACCCCGGCCGCGGACATGCAGGTCGCCTGCGCCACCGGCATGGAGGCCCTGGGCACCCTCGCCTCCAAGATCCGCCTGGGCCAGATCGATTCCGCGATCGGCGGCGGTGTGGACTCCATCTCCGACTCGCCCGTGAGCGTCTCCGACGGCGCCCGCCGCGTGTTGATGCAGCTCAACGCCGCGAAGACCCTGAAGGACCGCCTCAAGGCCGTCTCCCAGCTGCGCCCCAACCAGCTCGTCCCCGAGCCGGCCGGCGCCAGCGAGCCCCGCACCGGCATGTCCATGGGCGAGCACCAGGCGCTCACCACCCACCAGTGGGGCATCACCCGCGAGGCGCAGGACGAGCTGGCCGTGGCCAGCCACCGCAACCTCGCCGCCGCGTACGACTCCGGCTTCATGGACGACCTCGTGACCCCGTTCCGCGGCCTGACCCGCGACAACAACCTGCGCGCGGACTCCTCCATGGAGAAGCTGGCCAAGCTCAAGCCCGCCTTCGGCCGCCAGCTCGGGGACGAGGCGACCATGACCGCCGCCAACTCCACGCCCCTCACCGACGGCGCCTCCGCCGTGCTGCTCGCCTCCGAGGACTGGGCGGCCGAGCGCGGCCTGCCCATGCTCGCCGAGTTCGTGGACGCCGAGAACGGCGCCGTGGACTTCGTGGACGGCAAGGAGGGCCTGCTCATGGCCCCCGCGTACGCCGTGCCCCGCCTCCTGGCCCGCCACGGCCTGACCCTGGACGACCTGGACTTCATCGAGATCCACGAGGCCTTCGCCGGCACCGTGCTCGCCACGATGAAGGCCTGGGAGAGCGAGGAGTTCGGGCGCGAGCGCCTCGGCCTCGACGGCGCCTTCGGCACCGTGGACCGCTCCAAGCTCAACGTGCACGGCTCCTCGCTGGCCGCCGGCCACCCGTTCGCCGCCACCGGCGGCCGCATCGTGGCCCTGCTGGCCAAGGCGCTGCACCAGAAGGGCGAGGGCTCCCTCGGCCTCATCTCCGTGTGCGCCGCCGGCGGCCAGGGCATCGTCGCCCTCCTGCGCGGCCGCTGAGCCGCCCGGCACCACCCGCAGCACCCGCCCCGCCGTCGGCCCGTCCGACGGCGGGGCGCCGGTCCCCGCCGCACCGACCCCGCCGCACTCCAGCACACCCCTGACCTGAGAGGTCCCCCCGTGAACGACCCGTACGGCTCCTTCGTCTCCTCCGCCCTGGGCAAGCGCGTCACCGGCGCCCTGGGCCTGCCCCAGCCCGTCGAGCTGCGCCGGTACGAGCCCGGCCAGCCGCTGATCACCGGCACCGTCCTGGTGCTCGGCGCCACCCCCGCCGCCGACGCGGCCCGCGGGCTGCTCACCGCCGCCGGCGTCCAGGTCGTCTCCGAGCGCGCCGAGGGCGCCCGCCTGGCCGGTGTCGTCGCGTGCTTCGACGGGGTGCGTGCCCCGTCCGAGCTCTCCGCCGTGGCCCTCGAGCTCGGCCCCGCCCTGCGCCAGCTCGGCTCCAGCGCCCGCGTGGTCACCGTGTTCGAGGATCCGGAGGACCCCTCCGTGGCCGCCGACCCCGCGGCGCGCGCCGCCCGCCAGGGCGTGGTGGGCCTGACCCGCTCGCTCGGCAAGGAGATGCGCCGCGGCGGCACCGCCAACGGCCTCATCCTGGGCTCCGGCGTCCCGCTCACCGCCCCCGGCGCGGCCGGCGCCCTGCGCTTCCTGCTCTCGGGCCGCTCCGCGTTCGTCTCCGGCCAGTTCCTGCCCGTCACCACCGCGGACGGCTCGACCCCCGCGGACCTGGCCCGCCCGCTCGAGGGCAAGGTCGCAGTCGTCACCGGTGCCGCCCGCGGCATCGGCGCGGCGATCATCGCCACCCTGGCCCGCGACGGCGCCCGCGTGGTGGGCGTGGACGTGCCCGCCGCCGGGGACGCCCTGGCCGGTGTAGTCAACAAGCTCGGGGGCACCGCCCTCGCGCTGGACATCACCGCCCCCGACGCCGGCGCCCGGATCCTCGAGCACTGCCGCACCCGCCACGGGCGCATGGACATCGTGGTGCACAACGCGGGCATCACGCGGGACAAGCTGCTCGCCAACATGGACGCGGCGCGCTGGGACTCGGTCCTCGCCGTGAACACGTCCTCGCAGCTGGCCATGAACGCGGCCTTCCTCGCCGAGGACGCCCGCGACGTCGTGGGCGAGGGCCTGCGCATCGTCGGCCTGGCTTCCACCTCCGGCATCGCCGGCAACCGCGGCCAGACCAACTACGCGGCGTCCAAGGCGGGCGTCATGGGCCTCACGTCGGCCACCGCGCCGATGCTGGCCGAGCGCGGGGGCACGATCAACGCCGTCGCCCCGGGCTTCATCGAGACCGAGATGACCGCCAAGATCCCGCTCGCGACCCGCGAGCTGGGCCGCCGCCTCAACTCGCTGCAGCAGGGCGGCCGTCCCCAGGACGTCGCCGAGGCCATCGCCTACCTCGTCTCGGACGGGGCCGGCGGCACCAACGGCGCCACCCTGCGGGTGTGCGGCCAGGCGATCATGGGGGCCTGAGCATGGAGACCCGGACGCTCACGCAGGCCCCCGCCCTCGGCTCCCTGTACGCCCGCGCCGCGGCGCAGGCCGCGCAGGACGCCCTCACCCGCCGACGCCGGCCGACGACCCTGCCCGAGCGCCGCATCGAGGTGGAGGGCCTGACGATCGACCCCGCCGTCGTCGGCCGCTGGCGCGAGGTGGTGGGCCCCGCGGACCCGACGCACCTGCCCTCCGTACTCGTGCACACCCAGGTGTTCGGGACGGCGATGGCGCTCATGGCCGCCCCTGACTTCCCGCTGCCCCTGCCGGGCATGGTCCACCTCTCCAACTCGGTCCAGCACCACCGGCCCGTCCCCGCGGGCGAGCCGCTGACGGTCGCGGCCGAGGC
This sequence comes from Micrococcus sp. M4NT, assembly GCF_033790745.1. NCBI lineage: Bacteria > Bacillati > Actinomycetota > Actinomycetes > Micrococcales > Micrococcaceae > Micrococcus > Micrococcus sp. M4NT. The sequence continues at coordinate 155,694 of NZ_JAMYEH010000002.1, read as the reverse complement.
CCTGGGCCTCGTGCCCCACCACGCGGGCACCGCCGTGGACGTCGCGGTGCGCGTGGAGCGCGCGGCGGGCGCCGGCGCGGAGGCGGCGCTGCTGTGGGAGGGCTCCTCCCGGTACCTGGCCAAGGGCGTGTGGCTGACGGGCGAACGCCCCGAGCGGCCCGAGCGCGACGAGTTCGTCCCCGCGGCCCCCACCGCGCAGTGGACGTTCGGGGCGGGGGCCGGCCGCGCCTACGCGGGCGTCTCGGGGGACTGGAACCCCATCCACCTCTCCGGGCCGAGCGCGACGCTGTTCGGCATGAAGGGTGCGATCGCCCACGGCATGCTCCTCGCCGCGCGCATGCTGGACGGCCGGGAGCCCGCCGAGGCCGGCGTCGGCTGGGACATCGAGTTCGAGGCGCCCGTGGTGCTGCCCGCCCGCGTGGCCGTCCGGTACGAGCGCGACCCCGCGGTCACGCAGGTGACGGGCTGGGACGCCACGCGTGGACGCCGCCACTTCCGGGGCGGGATCCGGCCCCTCACCTGAGGGGAGGACCGACGACGGCGGCCCGGGGGCGTGATGCTCCCGGGCCGCCGTCGTCGTCAAGGCAGCGGGATCAGCCCTCCGCGGCCGCCGCGGCGTCCAGGAGGCCGTCCGCGTACGCGTCCCAGGAGTGGCTCTGCGCGTGGCGCACGGCCGCGGTGGACATCGCGGCCCACGCGCCGCGGTCCCCGAGGATCCCCTCGAGCGCGTCCGCCCACGCCTCCGCGGTGTTCGGGGCCACGAGCCGGCCGGTCCGCCCGTCCTGCACCGCGTGGACGAGCCCGCCCACGCGGTGGGCCAGCACCGGGGTGCCGCACGCCTGCGCCTCGAGGGCCACGAGGCCGTAGGTCTCCGAACGGCTCGGCATCGCGACGACGTCCGCCGCGCGGAGCTGCTCGGCCAGCGCGGGCGCGGGCACCGGATCGGACAGGGTGACGAGGTCCGCGACGTCGTGCCGGCGGGCCAGGGCGGCGAGGTCCAGGCCCTCTCCGCCGGAGGCGGCCCCGTTGAGGTGCAGCCGGATCCCGGGATCCGCACCGGCGCCGCCGCGCCGGCCCCGCAGGATGGCGAGGGCCTCGACGAGGATCTGCGGGCCCTTGTGCGCCTGCACGCGCCCCGCGAAGAGCACGCGCAGGGGAGCGGCCGCGTCGGCGCCGGCCGTGGCCCCGGACGACCCGGGCCAGCAGGACGCTCCCTCGGGCGTGAACGTCGCGGTGTCCACGGCGGGGGAGAGGACGCGCGTGCGCCGGCGGTCCACGCCGAGGACCTCGCGCAGGTCGGCGGCCTCGGCGGGGGAGTTCACCACGAGGAGGTCGGCCTCCTCCACCACGCGCGCCTCGGCGGCGATCCGTTCGGCGGGCTCCTCGTGGCCCTCGTCCTGCAGCATCTTCACGGCCGCGGTGGTGTGCATGGTCTGCAGGTGAGGGGCGTCCATCTCCTGCGCCAGGGCGTGGGCCGTGGGCGCGGAGAGCCAGTAGTGCCCGTGGACGAACCGCACGCGCTCGGCCTCCGCGAGCCCCTCGGCCTCGCGTGCTCCCCGCAGCCAGGCCAGCGCGGCCGCGGTGAACGCGTCCGTGTGCGCGGCGAGCTCGGCCTTGTCCAGGGGTCGGGCGGGGCCGGCGGCCAGCTCGACCACGAGGACGTCCGGTGTCGGTCCGCCCGCGGGCAGACGCGTGATCCGTGCGCCGCCGTCCACCGGCTCCTCCGCGCGGGTGAACAGGAGCATCCGCATCCCCTGCCGCGCGAGCGCGAGGGCGGCCTGCCGCACGTACACGTTCATGCCGCCGGCGTCCCCGCGGCCCGGCTGGGCCAGCGGCGAGGTGTGGTAGGCCACGCCGATCCCCACGGGCACAGAGGCCGTGAGCTCACGGTCCACCGCGTCGAAGAGGCGGGCCACCGACGGCAGGCCGGGCAGGTCCTCCGCGTGGAGCATCGCGCCCTCGGCGTCCCCGAGCGGCACGGTCCAGTTCGGGTACTGGTCCTGCATGGTCCCCGGCTGGTTCTGGATGCGGCGCTCCCCGACGGCGTCCACGAGGGCCACGCTCTGCAGCGCCGACGGCGCCTGGGCGAGCAGCCGGTGCAGGGCGATGACCTGGGCCTGCCGCTCGCCCACGCCCGGGACCTCCTCGAGGAGGCCGCGGTCTCGTGCGGCCCGGAGGAACGCCTCCACCTCGGCGGCCGAGCGCTCCCGCTCCGCGGCCACGTCCCCCGTGAACAGGCCGAGCTCCTCGCGCAGGTCCAGGTGGACGCCCTCGAGGTAGCCGGCGGTCGGGGGGAGGTCGTGGGTGTTCACGGCGGCCAGGCACAGGCGCCGGTAGCGCTCCGGGGGGACCGGCACGCCGTCCTCCTGCTCGAACCAGAGGATGTTCGTGCCGAGCACGCCCGCCTCCGCGAGGCGCTTCTGCACCCACGGCTCGAACGTGCCGAGGTCCTCGCCGATCACCACGGCGCCGGCCCGCTGCGCCTCGAGGGTGAGGACGGCGAGCATGGCCTCGTGGTCGTACTCCACGTACGCGCCCTGCGTGGGGCCGGCGCCCTCCGGCACCCACCACAGGCGGAAGAGGCCGAGCACGTGGTCGATCCGCACGCCGCCGGCGTGGGCCATCACGGTGCGGAGCATGTCCCGGAACGCGGCGTAGCCGGTCTCGGCGAGCCGCCGGGGGTGCCACGGGTGCTGGGACCAGTCCTGGCCCAGCTGGTTGAAGACCTCCGGCGGGGCGCCCACGGACATCCCGGGCACGAGCACGTCCCCGAGCATCCACGCGTCCGCCGAGCCGCGCGTGGCGCCCACGGCCAGGTCCACCATCACGCCCATGCGCATGCCCGCGCCGAGCGCGCGGCGCTGGACGGCGGCCAGCTGCTCGTCCGCGATCCACTGGACCCAGCGGTGCAGGTCCAGCTCGTCCGCGTGCGTGCTGCGGAACGCGGCGGCGCGCTCGCCCTCCGGAGTCCAGTCGGCGTCCTGCGGGTCCGGGCCGGTCACGTCCGAGAGGCGCAGGGCGGACCAGAGGGCGAAGTCGTCCAGCCCCGCCCCCATCCGCGCGCGGAACGCGGCGAACGCCGCCTCCCGCTCTGCGGTGCGGGGCACGGAGTGCACGCGGCGCAGGGCGGGCCACAGGACCTCGGCGACGGCGGAACGATCGATGCGCCCCGTCTCCTCCAGTCGCTCCTGGACCCGACGGCCGGCGGCGCGCAGCTCCTCCTGCTCCGCGGCGGGCAGCCCGGCGAACTCCGGGATGTCCACCACGCGGATCAGCAGCGCGGTGAGGAAGCGGCGGGAGACGGGGGAGTAGGGGGAGTCCGCGGGGGTGGTGCCGGGGTCGACCGCGTGCAGCGGATGCAGGAGCAGGAAGTCGGCGCCGTGCTCGGCGGCCGTCTCCGCCACGGACGCGGCGTCCTCGATGTCCCCGATGCCCCACGAGTGCTCCGAGGTCACGGAGTAGCCCTGGGCGGCCACGCCCCAGCCGCGCCGGGCCAGGAAGGGTGCGGCCGTGGTGAGGCGGTCCGGCGCGCAGACGAGGGTGGCCTCGGCGTGGTGGCCGGTGGCGCTGTCGAGCTCGAGGCGATGCCAGCCGAGGGGCAGGTCTGCGGGGACCTCCACGTGGCACCGCACGAGGTCCACGCCGTCCACGCGGCGGGGCTCGCCCAGCGGCCGGGTGACGGCGACGGGCACGGGCGCGCCCGCCTCCGTGACGACTCGGGCGCTCAGCCCCTCGACCACCGAGACGTGGGCGGGCACGGAGAGCCGGTGCCCCGCCCGCGTGACCACGGTGGGAGGCAGGACGTCCCGCCACGGTGCGAGCTCGGCGTCGTCGAGCGCCTCGGTGAGGGCGGCGACGGCGTCCGGGCGGACCGCCACCCCGAGGGCCGCGAGCACCTTCACGAGGGCGTCGTCCGGCACGGTCTGGTCCGAGCCGTCCTGTCCCGTGTATCGCCACTGCACCCCGTGGGCGCGGGCGAGTCGGCGCAGCAGCGTGCGGGCATCGTCGGCCATCGGAACCTCCGTGTCGTCCCTGTCAGGTGAGCGACGACGGCGGCGGGCCGTCGCGCACCTTCACTGTAGGGGGAAGGAGGGACGGGATGGCGCGAAGGGCCCCGGTCTGTGACCGGGGCCCTTCGTCCGATGAGCTGTGCGCGAGGGGGGACTTGAACCCCCACGTCCTTTCGAACACAGCGACCTCAACGCTGCGCGTCTACCAATTCCGCCACTCGCGCTCATCCCGATCCGCCGGAGCGGACCGTTTCCTTCGCGTTCGGCCAGTCCCGGTTTTCACCGTTCCTCGCCGGAGCAACCCGAGAAGCGTACCACACCCCCGGAGGTAGGCTCAACTCCATGATCGATTCCCCCGCCGAGAAGCCCACCGCCCCCCGCACCGAGTCCCCCGCGGCCGACGTCGTCGAGATCTGCCGCGGCCTGATCCGCATCGACACCACCAACCGCGGCGGCAACGTGTCCGTGGGCGAGCCGGAGGCCGCCGCCTTCTGCGGGAGGCTCATGGAGCAGGCGGGGATGACCCCGCGGTTCTTCGAGTCCGCACCCGGGCGCGTCTCCGTCGTCGGGCACCTGCCGGGCTGGGACGCGGATGCCCCCGGCCTCGTGCTCCACGGCCACACCGACGTGGTGCCGGCCGAGGCCGCCGAGTGGAGCGTGGACCCCTTCGGCGCGGAGCTGAAGGACGGGATGGTCTGGGGCCGAGGCGCGGTGGACATGAAGGGGATGGACGCGATGATCCTCTCCGTCCTCCTGCACCTCGCCCGCACCGGCCGCCGCCCGCGCCGCCCGCTCACCGTCGCGTTCTTCGCGGACGAGGAGGCCGGCGGCGTGTACGGCGCGACGTGGATGGTGGAGCACCACCCGGAGGTCTTCGCGGGGTGCACGGACGCGATCAGCGAGGTGGGGGGCTTCTCCACCGAGGTGGCCGGCACCCGCGCCTACCTCGTGCAGACCGCGGAGAAGGGCCTGATGTGGCTCAACCTGCGGTCGGCCGGCGCTCCGGGCCACGGCTCCGCCCCGCACGAGGACAACGCGGTCACCCACCTGGCCGGCGCGCTCGATCGGATCGGCCGCCACGAGTGGCCGCTGACCTACACGAAGACCACCCGTCAGCTGCTGGAGCAGGTGGCCGAGATCATGGGCGTCCCGTTCGACGAGACGGACCCCGCCCCGCAGCTCGAGGCCCTCGGCCAGGCCCGCACGTGGGTCACCGGCACGCTGCGCACCTCGTCCAACCCCACCGGCATGACCGCCGGGTACAAGCACAACGTGATCCCGTCCACGGCGACGGGCACGGTGGACGTGCGCCCCCTGCCGGGGGAGGAGGAGCAGACGCTCACGACCCTCGCCGAGCTCGCCGGACCCCACGTGGAGTTCGAGCCGGAGCACCGGGACATCGGCCTCGAGGTCCCGTTCTCGGGCGACCTCGTGGAGCTCATGGTCGAGGCGCTGCGGCACGAGGACCCCGAGGCCGAGGTGCTGCCCTTCATGCTGGGCGGCGGCACGGACAACAAGTCGCTCTCCCGCCTGGGCATCACCGGCTACGGGTTCTCCCCGCTGCGCCTGCCCCCGGACCTCGCGTTCACCTCGCTCTTCCACGGCATCGACGAGCGCGTGCCGGTGGACGCGCTCGAGTTCGGCTGCCGCGTCCTCGCGCGCATGCTGGAGCCGCGCCCCTGACGGCGCGCCGCCCCGCGGACCGGGCCGCTCAGGCGAGGTCGAGCGTGGAGGCCACCCGGATGACGCGCCGGCGCAGCCAGTAGCGCCGGGCCCCGCCGCGGTAGTGCACCGCTCGCTGCAGCTCCCAGCGGCCGTACTCGGCGTGCTCCACGAGGCGGCGCCGCGCGTCGCCGAGGGACTCCTCGGGGGCCACGGTGAGGACGAGGTACTCCCACTTCTGGCCCTCGGCGACGGAGTCCAGGGTCGAGGACATCAGCTGCTCACGCACCCGGTCATCCTCGCAGACCGCCGCGGCCCCGCCGCGCGGGTGCGCGCACCTCTGGTCGCACCGCCCGTCCTCGGGTTACCGTTCAGCCATGAGCTCTGACGCCCGCCTGGCCCTGGAGGCCCTGACCACCGCCCTGAACGAACACCTCGTGGCCGCCCAGAACAAGCGCGGCGAGGACGACCCCACCGTGGAGGCGGCCTTCTTCGCCGTGGCGGACGCCTTCGAGAACTACGAGGACGCCCTCTACGCGGACACCGAAGAGGTCACCCCGCTGGACCTCTTCGACGACGACGAGGACGACGACCAGGACTGAGTCCTGGCGGCCCCTCACCGCCGCGAACCCCTGCACCGCCCCGGGAGACCTCCCTGGGCGGTGCAGTACAGTGACCCACCGTGACGTGGATCGAAGCAATCATTCTGGGCCTGGTGCAGGGCCTGACGGAGTTCCTGCCCATCTCCTCCTCGGCGCACATCCGCATCGTGGGGGAGTTCCTGCCCTCGGCGTCGGACCCCGGCGCGGCCTTCACCGCCATCACCCAACTGGGCACCGAGCTGGCCGTGCTGATCTACTTCTGGAAGGACATCGTCCGGATCATCGGACGATGGTCCGGCTCGCTGACCGGCCGCGTGCCCCGCAGCGACCCGGATGCCCGCATGGGCTGGCTCATCATCCTCGGCTCGCTGCCCATCGCGATCCTCGGGCTGCTCCTGGAGAGCTGGATCGACACGGAGTTCCGCTCGCTGTGGATCACCGCCACCATGCTGATCGTGTTCGGCGTGCTGCTGGCGCTGGCCGACCGCCTCGGCCGTCAGACCACGCCCATCGAGCGGCTCACCGTCAAGGACGGCATCCTCTTCGGCTTCGCCCAGGCGCTCGCCCTCATCCCCGGCGTCTCGCGCTCGGGCGGCACCATCACCGCGGGCCTGGCCATGGGCTACACCCGCGAGGCCGCCACCCGCTACGCGTTCCTGCTGGCCGTCCCGGCCGTGTTCGCCTCCGGCCTCTACAAGCTGTTCTCCGCGCTCACGGAGCCCGGCCAGTCCGGTCCCTACGGCGGCGGGGAGACGCTGGTGGCCACCGTGATCGCGTTCGTGGTGGGCTACTCGGTGATCGCCTGGCTCATGAAGTTCATCTCCACCAACTCGTACATGCCGTTCGTGTGGTACCGCGTGGCCCTCGGCCTTGCCCTCTACGCGATGCTCGGCACCGGGCTGATCTCCGCCTGAGCCGCGCGCCCGCCCCGCGCACCCGCCCGTCGTCGCCGTCCCCGAGGAGCACCGTGAAGTCCTGGAGCACCCCCGCCCCGCCCGCCCTGCCCGCCCAGCCGGACCGACTGCGGGTCCTCGACACGGCCACGCAGGGCCTGCGCCACCCCGGCAACGACGCCGGGCACGCCTCCCTGTACGTGTGCGGCATCACCCCCTACGACGCCACGCACCTGGGCCACGCCACCACCTACGTCGCCTTCGACCTGCTGCAGCGGTACTGGCGCGCGTGCGGGATCGAGGTGGCCTACACGCAGAACGTGACCGACGTGGACGATCCGCTCCTCGAGCGCGCCGACGCCACGGGCGTCGACTGGCGGGACCTCGCCCGCGAGCAGACGGACCTGTTCCGCGCGGACATGGCCGCGCTCAACGTCCTCGCGCCGGACCACTACGTGGGCGCCACCGAGGCGATCGACCTCGTGGTCGACGGCGTGACGGCCCTGCTCGACGCCGGCGTCGCCTACCGCGTGCCCGGGGTCGACGGCGGCCCGGACGGGGACGTGTACTTCGACGTCGAGGCGGCGCAGGCCGCGGGGGGCTGGACGCTGGGCTCCGTGAGCGCGATGACGCGGGCGCAGATGGACGCGGTCTTCCCCGAGCGCGGCGGCGACCCGGCCCGTCCCGGCAAGCGCCATCCCCTCGACCCCCTGCTGTGGCGTGTGCACCGCGCGGGCGAGCCCTCGTGGGAGGCCGGCGCGCTCGGGGCCGGCCGGCCCGGCTGGCACATCGAGTGCTCCGTCATCGCGCGCGCCCACCTGCCCGCCCCGTTCACGGTCCAGGGCGGCGGCTCCGACCTGCGCTTCCCGCACCACGAGTTCTCCGCGGCCCACGCGACGGCGGCGGACGGCCAGCCCCTGGCGCACACCTACGTGCACTCGGGCATGGTGGCCCTCGACGGGCAGAAGATGTCCAAGTCCCTCGGCAACCTCGAGCTCGTCTCTCGACTGCGCGCCCGGGGGGTGGAGCCGGTCGCGATCCGCGCGGCGATCCTCTCGCAGCACTACCGCAGCGACTGGGAGTGGTCCGAGGACCTGCTCTCCGCCGCTCAGGAGCGCGTGGCCGCGTGGCGCGCCGCCCTCGACGGCCCCCACGCCGCGGCCGGGGCGGCGGTGCTGCAGGCCGCCCACGCCGCGCTGTCCGAGGACCTCGACGCGCCCGCCGCGCTCCGCGTGCTCGACGCGTGGGCGGACGGCTCCCTGCCCGGGCTCCGCGACGCCGGCGCCGCAGAGGACGCCCCCGCACCCCTCGACGTCGCCACGGTGGCCGACGCGCTCCTGGGCCTGCGCCTGCGTTGAGCCGCCGCGCTCAGCGGCCGTGCCGGCCGCGCAGGTAGCGCTCGAACTCCCGGGCGATCGCCTCGCCGGAGGCCTCCGGCAGCTCCTGGGCGTCCTGCGCCTGCTCGAGCTGGCGCACGTAGGCGGCGACGTCGGGGTCCTCGGCGGCGAGCTCGTCCACGCCGCGCTGCCACGCGTGGGCGTCGTCCTCCAGCTCGTGGGTGGACACGGTGACGTGGAGCAGGTCCTCGACGGCCTCCACGAGGCCCAGCAGCGTCTTGGGGGAGGGCGCCTGGGCCACGTAGTGCGGCACGGCGCCCCACAGCGCGAGGCTCGGCAGCCCGCGGCGGGCCGCCTCGTCGCCGATCACGCCGACGATCCCCGTGGGCCCCTCATAGGTGGGCCGCTCCGCGCCGACGGCCACGCGCACGTCCACGAGCGGAGAGGTCGGGAGCGCCCGGAGCGGGCGCGTGTGGGGCACGTCCGCCAGCAGGGCGCCCAGGGTCACCACGGCGTCCACGCGCTCCCGCGCCGCCCACGCGAACAGCTCGGCCGTGAAGGCCCGCCAGCCCACGTTCGGCTCGACGCCGCTGGCCAGCAGGACGCGCACCCCGTCCGCGGGGGCCTCCTCCTCGGCCACGGGGCGCCCCGCGGCGTCGAGAGCCGCGACGTGCAGCCGGATCGCGGGCCACTCCAGGGTGCCGAGCCCGTCGGCGTCGCGCCGCACGTGGGGACGGGTCACCTGGTAGTCGTAGTACTCGCCCTCGCACACGCGTCCCAGCTCAGCGGCGTCCCACTGCTCCCGCAGCGCCTCCAGCGTGCCCGTCGCCGCCTCCCCGGCGTCGTTCCACCCCTGGAACGCCAGGAGCAGGACGGTGGGGGCGCGGCGCCCGGCCTCGAGCTCCTCCACCGTGGCGGTCAGGTGCGTGCGCAGGGCGCCGAGCGCGTCGTCCGGCTGGTCCTCGGCGGGGGCGGCGGGGGATTCGGTCATGACCGTCACCCTACGCACGGGAGCCGAGGGGGGTCACGGTTCGCCGCGCAGCGGCCCGAGGGGCGGCGCACGGCCCGTGCCCGCGGCCCGTCGACGCCCTCCAATAGGATGGACGCATGCCCGACGCCGCCCCCCTGCCTCCCCGCGAGACGCCCGCCGCCGTGCTGTGGGACATGGACGGCACCCTCGTGGACACCGAGCACCTGTGGAACGCCGCCCAGCGCCGCCTCATGGCGGAGCACGGCGGCACGTGGTCGAACGAGCTCGCCGCCTCCCTCGTGGGCCGGCCCCTGGACGTGGGCGCCCGCCACCTGCAGGAGGCCGGGATCCGCCTCGGGGTCCCCGAGATCATCGAGCGGACCATGGCGGAGGTGGCGCGCGGCGTCGTCGAGCGGGTGCCGTGGCGGCCCGGCGCCCTCGAGCTGCTGCGCGAGCAGGCGGCCGCCGGCGTGCCCGGTGCGCTCGTGACCATGTCCCACGCGCCGCTGGCCCGCGTGCTGGCCGAGCGCGCTCCGGGCGGGGCACTGGCCGTGGTGGTCACCGGCGACCAGGTGACGCGGGGCAAGCCCGATCCCGAGGCCTACGCCCTGGCCCTCGCCCGCCTCGGCGAGCTGCGGCCCGGCCTCGCGGCCGCCGACTGCGTGGCGGTGGAGGACTCGCCCGTGGGCGTGGGAGCGGCCATGGCCGCCGGCCTGCCCACGGTGGGCGTGCCCAGCGTGCTCCCGCTGCCCCCCGGCGCCGCGACCGTGCAGTGGGACACCCTGGCCGGGCGGACGCTCGCCGACCTCGCGGCCGTCCGATCCGCGCGTCCGGGCGGAGCCGGATGACCCGCCGGCCCGGCCTGCCCATCGGCCGCGCGGCGGGCGCCCCGGTCTACCTCTCCTGGACGTGGGCCCTCGTGGCCGCGTTCGTGGTCCTCACCTTCGGGCCGCAGATCCAGCGCGCCCTGCCCCACCTCGGGGCGGGCGCCTACGCGGTGGCCCTCGGCTACGCCGTGCTGCTCGCGCTCTCCGTGCTGGCGCACGAGATCGCCCACGCCGTCGTCGGGCGGGCCTTCGGGGACCGCGCGGAGGAGATCGTGCTCACGCTGTGGGGCGGGCACACCCAGTTCCGCGGCCCGCAGGCCGGGCCGTGGGGGACGGTGGCCACCGCGATGGCCGGGCCCCTGGCCAACCTGGCGGTGGCCGGCCTCGCGTGGCTCGCCGCGCTGACGCTGCCCACGGCCTCCGTGGCCGGGCTCCTCCTGGACATCACCGTGTGGGCCAACCTCCTGCTGGCCGCGTTCAACGCGCTGCCGGGCATGCCCCTGGACGGCGGCCGGCTCGTCGAGTCCGCCGTGTGGGCCTCCACCGGCTCCCGGGACCGCGGCCTCGTGGCGGCGGGCTGGTCCGGGCGCGCGATCGCCGTCCTGCTGGTGGGCGCCGCGGTCGCGGGCCCGCTGCTGCGCGGGCAGCGGTCCGACCTGCTGATGTCCCTCCTGCTCGCGTGGGTGGGCGTGATCCTGTGGCGGGGGGCCGGCGCGTCCGTCGAGCGCGGGCGGTGGGGCGGCCGCCTCGCCGCGCTCACGCTGGCCTCCCTCGAGATCCCCGCGGTGGCCGTCCCCGCCGAGGGCTCGGTGGCGCACGCGCTCCGGATGGCCGACGGCGGCCGCCGCGCCGCCGTCGCCGTGGACGCCACCGGCACGCCCCGCGGCGTGCTCGACCTGACGGCCGTGGTGCACCGCCCGGCCGACGAGCTCGAGCGCACCCCCGTGAGCGCGGCATGCACCGCGCTCGCGCCCGGCGCCGTGGTGCGCCGCGCCGATCTCCCCGCCTCCGGCGCCGACCTCGTGGCCCGCCTCGGCGAGCCCGACCTCCCCGTGCGCGTGCTCACGGACGCCCGCGACGGCGTGGCCTCCGTGCTCCCGCGCGACACCCTCCTGGCCGCCGTCCACGCGACGCGGCACTCCACGGACGACCCCTCTGCGAAGGAGAACCGAGCATGACCGAACCCACCGGCGTGAGCAGTCGACGAGGCCCCCTGCGGGCCGGAGAGCGCGTGCAGATCAAGGACGCCAAGGGCCGCCTGAACACCATCACCCTGCTTCCGGGCGGGGAGTTCCACAGCTACCAGGGCGTGCTGCGGCACGACGAGCTGATCGGCGGCTCCGAGGGCGTGGTGGTGCCCAACTCCGCGGGGCAGGAGTACCAGGTGCTGCGCCCCCTCCTCAACGACTTCGTGCTCTCCATGCCGCGCGGGGCCACCGTGGTCTACCCCAAGGACGCCGGCCAGATCGTGCAGCAGGCGGACATCTTCCCGGGCGCGGTGGTGGTGGAGGCCGGCGTCGGCTCGGGCGCCCTCTCGTGCTCGCTGCTGCGCGCCGTCGGCGACGGCGGCCGGCTCCACTCCTATGAGCGGCGCGAGGAGTTCGCGGACATCGCGCGCGCCAACGTGGAGTCCTTCTTCGGCGCCGAGCACCCCGCGTGGTCGATCCACCTCGGCGACGCCCAGGAGGAGATGCTGCACGTCCACGAGCCCGGCTCGGTGGACCGCGTGGTCCTGGACATGCTCGCCCCGTGGGAGTGCCTCGACGCCGTGGCCACCGTGCTCGCCCCCGGCGGCGTGTGGCTGAACTACGTGGCCACCGCCACCCAGCTCTCCCGCGTGGCCGAGGCCATCCGCGACTCCGGGAAGTTCACCGAGGTGCAGGCCAACGAGACCCTCGTGCGCGGCTGGCACCTGGACGGGCTCGCCGTGCGCCCGGACCACCGCATGGTGGCCCACACGGGCTTCCTCCTCACCGCCCGTCGCCTCGCGACCGGGGAGGAGGCGCTGCTGCTGAAGAAGCGCTCCAAGGTGTCCGAGTTCAAGGCGGTGGACGTCGAGGCGTGGCAGCCCTCGGACGAGTCGCGCTGGACCCCGCAGGCCCTCGGCGAGCGGCCCGTGTCGGACAAGAAGGCCCGCAAGGCCGCGAAGGAGGCGCGGCTCATGGCCCGCCGCGCCAAGGAGGCCCAGACCCCGGGCAGCGACCCCGACGCGTTCCCGGACCTGTCCACGGGGCAGATGGCGCCGCCCGCGTCCACGCCGGCGACGGACGCGGGAGGGCCGGAGGCGTGAGCGCGCTCTCCGCGGCCGACGACGGCCGCCGCCTCGCGGAGGCCCAGGAGCTGCTGCGCCAGTCCCAGGCCGAGGCGGAGCGCCTGCGGCACCAGCTGGACTCGGCGCAGCGCCACGCCGCGCAGCTGAGCGAGCGCCGCCGCGCCGCCCAGGCGCAGACCGACGCCGCGGCGCGCAACAACCGCCGCATGGTCGAGCTGCTCGAGGCCACGCGTGCGGAGATCACCACGCTCAAGGAGACCCTGGACGCCACGACGCACGCGCCCTTCACGTTCGCGACCCTCGAGGCCGTGCACGCCCCGCGCCCGCCCCACGCCGGCGTGGAGACCGGCGCGATCGTGCGCGGCGGCGCCGACGTGGTGCAGAACGGCCGCCGCCTGCGCGTCGCCGTCTCCCCGCTCCTGGACCCGGAGAGCCTGACGCCCGGCTCCACCGTGCTGCTCGACGACTCCAGCACCGTGGTGGGCATCGGGCCGACCACGCACGCGGGCCAGCTGCTGCGCGTGAAGGAGGCGCTGCCGGACGGCGGGCTCGTGCTCGCCGGCGCGGCCGACGAGGAGCGCGTCGTCCGGCGCGCCCCCGCGCTCGAGGGCGTCGAGCTGCGCCACGGCGACGCCGTCGCCGTGGACGCCCGCCTCGAGTGGGCCCTGCGCGCGGTGACGCTCTCCGACGTGGACGAGGTCCTGCTCGAGGAGGTGCCGGACACCTCGTTCGAGGACATCGGCGGCCTGGGCCCGCAGATCGAGCGGATCCGCGAGGCCGTGGAGATCCCGTTCCTGCACCCCGACCTCTACCGCGAGCACGGCCTGCGCGCGCCCAAGGGCATCCTGCTCTACGGCCCGCCCGGCACGGGCAAGACCATGCTGGCCAAGGCGGTCGCGCGCGCCCTCTCGGCACGCTCGGCGGACGGGGAGCGCTCCTACTTCCTCAACATCAAGGGCCCCGAGCTGCTGAACAAGTACGTGGGCGAGACCGAGCGGCAGATCCGCGTGATCTTCGACCGCGCCCGCCAGAAGGCGGCGGCGGGCTTCCCCGTGGTCGTGTTCTTCGACGAGATGGAGTCCCTGTTCCGCACGCGCGGCGCGGGCGTCTCCTCGGACGTGGAGACCACGATCGTCCCCCAGCTGCTCGCCGAGATCGACGGCGTGGAGTCCCTGGACAACGTGATCGTGATCGGCGCGTCCAACCGCGAGGACATGATCGACCCCGCCGTCCTGCGTCCCGGACGCCTCGACGTGAAGATCCGCGTCGACCGCCCGGACGCGCGCGGCGCCGTCGACATCATGGCGCGCCACCTCACGGACGACGTGCCGCTGCACCCGGAGGAGACGGCCGCCGCCGGGGACGCGGAGTCCGCCCGCGAGGAGCTCATCTCCACCGCCGTCACGGCCCTCTACGAGCGCGGCCCCCGCACCGCGCTGGCCGAGCTCACGGACGCCTCTGGCGCGGTCACCGTGCTGCACCTGGCGGACCTGGTCTCGGGCGCCGTGGTCGCGGACGTGGTGGACCGCGCCAAGCGCCACGCGGTTCGGGACCTGCTCGCCGCGGACCAGGACCCCTCCGCGCGCGGCCTGCGCGCCGCACACCTGCTCGAGGCCGTCGACGGCGTGCTCGAGGACCAGACCGACCTGCTCTCCACGGCCGCGCCCGCCGAGTGGGCGCGCACCTCTGGCTGGCGGGGCCCGGCGCTGACCCGCCTGAGGATGCTGCGGGGGCCCGGGCGCGGGGCCGGCCCGGCGGGGGAGGCCGGGGCGTGAGCGGGCGGCAGGGACCGGCGGGCCCCTCGACGTCGGCCGCGCCCGCGTTCGCGGGTCAGCGGCGGCTGTTCCCGGCGGACCTGGCGGCGCCCCCGCACGGCCGCGACGCCGCCGGGTGGGGCGTGCACCGCGTGATGGGCACGGAGACCGAGTTCGGCATCCACGCGCCGGCCAACCCCGGTGCGCACCACAGCGTGCTCTCCACCGAGCTGGTCAACGCGTACGCGGACCTGGCGACGCGGACGGGCTCGGCCGTGGCCGGCACGGAGTGGGACTACACGGGCGAATCGCCCCTGGTGGACGCGCGCGGCTGGCGCATGCCCCGCTCCGCCGCCCACCCCTCCCAGCTCACCGACCAGGCGCTCGTGGGCCCGGACGGCGAGCCCGTGCACCTGCTGCTCTCCACCGTGCTCACCAACGGCGCGCGGTGGTACGTGGACCACGCGCACCCCGAGTACTCCTCGCCCGAGACCACCTCGCCGCGCGCGGCCATGGTCTGGGACGCCGCGGGCGACCGGATCGCCCAGGCCGCCGCCGAGCACATCGGTGCCGGGGAGGGCCACCCCGAGGTGCTCGTGTACAAGAACAACGTGGACGGCAAGGGCCGCTCCTACGGCGCCCACGAGAACTACCTCGTGGCCCGGGCCCTGGACTTCGACGAGCTCGCCGCCGTGCTCCTCCCGTTCTTCGCCGCGCGCCAGGTGCTCGTGGGCGCCGGCCGCGTGGGCCTGGGGGAGGCGGGGGAGCAGCCCGGGTTCCAGCTCTCCCAGCGCGCGGACTACTTCGAGGAGCAGGTCGGGCTGGAGACCACCATCCGCCGGCCCGTCGTCAACACGCGCGACGAGCCGCACGCCGTCCGCGACGCGTACCGGCGCCTGCACGTGATCATCGGCGACGCGACCCTGAGCCAGCACGCCACGTGGCTGCGGATGGGCATGACCGCCCTCGTGCTCGCGACGGCCGAGGCCGGGACCGCGCCGCGGCTCGTCCTCGACGACCCCGTGGCCGCGCTGCAGACCATCAGCCACGACCCCACGCTGACGGCCACCGTGCCGCTGCGGGAGTGGGCGGGGGACGGGGCCGTCGACGGCGGCGCGTGGGTCCGACACGAGTGGACCGGCCTGCAGATCCTCGGGGCCTATCACCGCGCCGCGGAGGCGCACTGCGCCCGCTTCGGGGTGGACGACGCCGAGACCGCCGCGGTGCTCACCGCGTGGGGCGAGGACCTGAGCGACGCCGCGGCCGACCCGCTCTCCCTGGCCGACCGTGCCGACTGGGCGGCCAAGCTGCGCCTCCTGGAGGGCATGCGCGCCCGCTCCGGCGCCGACTGGTCCGACCCCCGCCTGGCGATGCTCGACCTCCAGTACGCCGACCTGCGCCCGGACAGGTCGCTGCACCGCCGCCTCGTCGCGGCCGGCGCCATGCGGGTGCTCGCCGACGAGGCCGAGGTGACGGCCGCCGTCGCGGGGCCTCCGCGCAGCACCCGGGCGTGGACCCGCGGCCGCCTGGTGCGCCACCACAGCGCGCAGGTGGTCGGGGCGGCATGGGACTCCGTGCTGCTGCGGCCCGCGGAGGAGGGCCGGCTCCACCGCCTGCGCCTCGCGGAGCCGCTCGTGGGCGCCGCGGACGATCTCCCGGGATGGTGGGAGGACGCGGGATCGGGCGCGGCGCGCCTGCCCACCCCGGACGAGCTGGTCACGACGCTGGTGCCGCTCTTCGGGGAGTGAAGGACGCGCGGCCGCCCGTCACCGATTGACCCGACGGGGCGCCGCGAACACGCTGGAGTGCGTCCCGTCCCGTCCCGGGCGGACGGGCGACGGAGGTTCGCCGCCCGCCGCCGCACCGCCCCGGACCACCCGCGCCTCAGGAGGCCCCCATGTTCATCCCCCGCGTCGCCGACGGCGTGCACCTGCTCACCCACGCGAACGTCAACCTCTACCTCCTCGAGGACGAGGACGGGGTCACCGTGGTCGACGCCGGGCTGCCCAGCATGTGGCCCATGCTCCAGGACGCGCTCGAACAGCTCGGGCGCCGACCGGACGAGGTCCGGGCGCTCGTGCTCACCCACGGGCACTTCGACCACGTCGGCTTCGCCCGCCGCGCGCAGCGCGCCTGGGGGCTGCCCGTGCTGGTGCACGAGGGGGACCGGCGCCTGGCCGCCCACCCGTACCGCTACAAGCCCCAGAGCAGCCGCGTCCTCTACCCGCTCCTGCATCCCCGGTCCCTGCCGCTGATCGGCGGCATGGCGCTGGCCGGGGCCCTCCAGGTCCGGGGGGTGAAGGAGACCCGGACCCTCGCGGCCGGCGCCCCGGCCCCCGTGCCCGGGCGGCCGCACGTGATCCACACCCCCGGCCACACGGACGGCCACGTGATCCTGCACCTGCCCGACCGGGACGCCGTCATCAGTGCCGACGCCCTCGTGACACTGGACCCGTACACCGGGCGCACCGGACCGCAGATCGTCGCCTCGGCGGCCACGAAGGACACCGCCCAGGCGATGGCCTCCCTCGACGCGATCGCCTCCACGGGGGCGCGCACGGTACTGCCCGGCCACGGCGGCCCGTGGCAGGGCGGGGCGGAGGCGGCCGTCGCCCACGCCCGCCGGGTCGGCGAGCACTGAGCCGCACCCGGCTCAGCCCGCGATCGACTCCCGGACCCGCGCCAGCATCGCGTCGGCGCGCTCGGTGAGCCGGTCCGCCCGGTCGATCTCGGCGCGCAGCTCGTCCGCGAGCGTCTCGTCCTTCAACGGGGACAGGTCCGTCAGCAGGGTGACCACCGCGGCGGTGAGCCCGGCGCGGGCGCACCCCAGCGCGGTGCCGACGTCGGAGAGGACGTGGGGGTTCGCGTCCGCGAGGACGCGCTCGGCGAGGTCGAGCGCGGCCGCGACGGCGTCGACGATGTCCCGCGGGGGACGGACGGCCTCGGCGAGCGCGTCCTGGACGGCGGCCGAGCGGTGCTCCTTCTGCTCGGGCGTGTCCTGGGGGAGCCCGTAGGCGTCGGCGACGGCCGCGAAGCCGCGCTCGTCCGCGTCCGAGAGGCGCAGGCAGGCGCCGATGACCTTCTCGCCCTCCGCCACGAGATCCTCCCGCTCGGAGAAGCGGGCGGCCATGCAGATCAGTCCGACGCCCTCGGCGACGGCGAGCGCCCCGGTGGCGCCGCCGCCGGGGGTTGGCTCCCCGGAGGCCAGGCGGGTCAGGTAGTCCTCGATGCTCTCGTGGCGGATCATGCGGACATCCTCCCAGCCCGAGGGCGTTCAGCCCAGGGGTCGCTCCCACCCCTCGAGGGGGCCCGGGCGGACCGTGAAGAGCGGGTGGACGTCGGGGACCGCCACGTCCTCCCAGCGGGCGAGCCACTCGGGGCTGCGGGCGGCGAGCTTGGCCCGCAGGTGCTCCCACTCGTAGTCCCGCTGGCCGGCGGTGACGGGGACGGGCTCCACGGCGTCCGTCCCCGGATGGTCGATCCGGGAGCGGTCGAAGCGGTAGCCGCGCGCGGTGGCCTCGTCCGCGAGGCCGGTGAGATACGCCCCGACGGCGCGGTGCGGGTCGGGATGCGCGCGGAACCGCTCGAGCTGGGGATGGTGCTGGTACCCCCTCGTCCGCCCGGCCATCACGGCCTGGGCGAGCAGCGCCTCGCGCCACCCGCCGGTCAGGCCCTGACGGTCGAGGTAGCGGGGGTGCAGGGTCCAGAGGCGCATGGCGACCATCCTGACACCCCGCGCCGTCCGGCGTAGGGTCGAGGGCGAATCCCGTCCCCGCATCGAGGAGCACCCCATGGCCCAGGACAAGGCCCAGCACCAGATCCGCCCCCGCCCCGCCGGCGGGGGCGACGACGCGGCCGCGGCCGGCCAGGCGCAGGCCCGCCCCGCGTCCCAGGACGCCGGCCTGGACAGCCTCCTCGACGAGATCGACGCCGTCCTCGAGTCCAACGCCGAGGAGTTCGTCAAGGGCTTCGTCCAGAAGGGCGGCCAGTGATCGGCGTCGCTCCCGTGGACGCGGAGCGCTCCCGCCGCATCTTCGGCCTCGAGACCGAGTACGGCGTGCAGCACTGGAACCCCGGCGCCCGGCCCCTGAGCGCGGAGGAGGTGGTCCGCTACCTCTTCCGCCCCGTGGTGGAGTGGGGCCGGTCCTCGAACGTCTTCGTCCGCAACGGCTCCCGCCTCTACCTCGACGTCGGCTCGCACCCCGAGTACGCCACCGCGGAGTGCTCCACGCTCGAGGAGCTGATCGCCTCCGACGCCGCGGGCGACCTGATCCTCCAGGACCTCATCGCCAAGGCTGAAGACCACATGGCCGCGGACGGCATCGGCGGGCGCATCTACCTGTACCGCAACAACGCCGACTCCTCGGGCAGCTCCTACGGCAGCCACGAGAACTACCTGCTCCGACGGCGCACCGAGTACCGCCGCCTCACCGAGGCGCTGGTGCCCTTCCTCGTCTCCCGCCAGATCCTGGTGGGCGCCGGCCGTGTGGTCCCCGCCGGCACGTGGCCGGATGGCTCGGGCACGGCGCACTTCGCCTTCTCCCAGCGCGCCGACTTCGTGCAGGACGGGGTCTCCTCCTCCACCACCCGCTCCCGTCCCATCATCAACACCCGGGACGAGCCGCACGCCGACGCCTCCGAGTACCGCCGCCTCCACGTGATCGTGGGGGACACCAGCCTCTCCGAGCACACCCACCTGCTGCGCTTCGGCGCCACGGACCTCCTGCTGCGGATGATCGAGGCCGGCTTCCCGCTGGGGGACAGGGTGGTGGCCCAGCCCACGAGGGCGGTCCGCCAGATCTCACACGACCTCACGGGCACCGCGCGCATCGCTCTGCGCGAGGGCGACGCCTCGGCCCTCGAGCTGCAGGAGCACTACCTCGGGCGCGCCCGTGCGTTCGTGGACCGCGAGGGCGCCCACCACGAGCGGGTGGAGGAGATCCTCGAGCTGTGGGGCGCGGTGCTCGAGGCCGTGCGCAGCCAGGACTTCACCCCCATCGAGGACCGCATCGACTGGGCGATCAAGCGGCGCGTGCTCGAGGACTACCGCGCCCGGCACGACCTCGCGTGGGACTCCCCGCGCGTGGCCCAGCTGGACCTGGCCTTCCATGACATCACGGAGGGCCGCGGCCTGTTCCGCATCCTGCGCGAGCGCGGCACGGTGCGTCGCCTGCTGCCCGAGGACGCCGCGCGCGACGCCGTCGGCGCCGCCCCGCCGACCACGCGTGCCCGCGTGCGCGCGGACTTCATCGCCCGTGCCCGCGAGCGCGGCATGGACTACGCCGTGGACTGGACCACGCTGAAGCTCACCGACCACCCGCTGCACGCCATCTCGGCGAAGGACCCGTTCGAGACCTCCTCGGCCGCGGTCGACCGGCTCTTCGAGCGGGTGGGGGCGGCGGGCTGACCGGATTCCCCAGCCACCGCCGCTAGGGTGGCCCGCATGACCACCCACGAGAACCCCATCCCGGGCGCGTCCCGTCGTCGGCGTCCGCTGACCCTGCTGTCCCTCGGCCTCGCCTCCCTCCTGCTCGCCACAGGGTGTGCCGGCGGGCAGGACGCCGGCGAGGAGCCCGAGCCCTCGGCGCAGTCCTCGCAGAGCACCACGCAGCAGGCAGGCGAGTCCGAGGCGCCGCGCAAGGCCGTCGGCGAGGGCCAGGGCGAGCCCGGCGCGCTCGAGGGCGTGCACGTCACCGAGGCGGAGAACGGCGAGCCCGAGGTGAGGGTCGAGACGCCGATCGAGACCGACCAGCCGAGCACGCGGGTCCTCACGGCCGGCGAGGGCGAGATGGCCCGGTCGGGCGACGTCGTGAAGTTCTCCACGGTGATCGTGGACCCGGACACGGGCGAGGTGAAGGCCGAGAACTTCTCCTCGGAGCCACAGACCACGCCGCTGGACGACCGGGTCCAGCAGATGTTCCCCGAGATGTTCGAGCTGTTCGCCACCAACGGCGTGGGCAGCGTCGTCGCGGCCTACTCGCCCGAGCGTCAGGAGCCCACCGGCCCGGCCCCGTCCGCGTCCTCCTCCCCGTCCGCCTCGCCCTCCACGACCACGGTGCCGGCGCAGCTGTTCGTCTACCGCATCGACGCGATCGTGCCGCGCACGGCCCAGGGGGCCGAGGTCACGGAGCGCGACGATCGCCTGCCCGAGGTCAGCGTGGGCGAGGACGGCACGCCCACGATCGCCAAGCCCGAGGGCAGCCCTCCGGCGGAGATGGTGGTCCAGCCCCTCATCCAGGGCGAGGGCGCCGAGGTCGGGGAGGACGACACGGTCACCGTGCAGTACAGCGGCGTGACGTGGTCCGACGGGGAGACCTTCGACTCCTCGTGGGAGAGGGGCGCGTCGGCCACGTTCAGCCTCAACGGCGTGATCCCGGGCTGGAAGGAGGGCCTGGCCGGGCAGAAGGTCGGCTCGCGCGTCCTGCTGTCCATCCCTGCGGACAAGGCCTACGGTGAGCAGGGCAGCCCGCCGAAGATCGGTCCGAACGAGCCGCTGCTCTTCGTGGTGGACATCCTCGACGCCCAGGCTCCGGCCGCCCCGCAGAACTGACCCCCCCATCCCCGACCCCAAGGAGAACGCCGTGTCCTTCGGCCAGCGTGACTACGACCGCGACCGCCCCGAGATCGAGTTCCCCGGCGACACCCCGCCCACCGAGCTCGTGGTGGAGGACCTCATCCCCGGCTCCGGCCCCGCGGTGGAGCGCGGATCCCGCGCCCAGGTGCACTACGTGGGCGTCTCGTGGTCCACGGGCGAGGAGTTCGACGCCTCATGGAACCGCGGCACTCCGCTGCCGCTGACCGTGGGCGTCGGCCAGGTCATCGCCGGGTGGGACCAGGGCCTGCTGGGCATGCAGGTGGGCGGTCGCCGTCGCCTCGAGATCCCGCCGCACCTGGCCTACGGGTCCCAGGGGGCCGGGGGCGCCATCGGCCCGGACGAGACCCTCATCTTCGTGTGCGACCTGGTCTCGATCGACTGACCCGACCCTGACGCCGTGGCCGCCTCCCTCGCCCGCCGCTCCACCGCCGAGCCCGCCGAGCGGATCATCTCCCTGCTGTGGCTGCTCCTCCACGAGCCCCGCGGCTACACGCGGGAGCAGATCCGTCGCCTCGTGGTCGGCTACGAGGACCTGGGCGAGGGGGCGTTCGCCAAGCTGTTCCAGCGGGACCGCCGCGTGCTGCGCGCCGTGGGGGTCCCCCTGCTGCGTGCGGCCCGGACCGACGACGGCGGCGAGGACGCGGAGGAGGGATCGCGGTACCGCGTGGACCGCGAGGCGCTCCTGCTGCGCGACCTCGACCTGACGGTGGACGAGCGCCGGGCGCTCGTGCGGGCCCGCCGGCTGTGGGCGGACTCCCCGCTGCGCGCGGACGTGGTGCGCGCCGTCGGGCTGCTCTTCCATCCGGCCGACCTGGCCGACGACGACGCCCTCGCCGGCTACCACACCGTGATGCCGCGGTCGGATCCGCGGCTCGAGGTGCTCACCGAGGCCGCGGCCGAGCAGAGCACGGTGCGCTTCGCGTACCGCGACGCCGCGGGGGCGCTGCGCGAGCGGACCGTGCGCGTCTGGTTCCTCACCCTCGTGCGGGGGCGCTGGTACGCCACCGGATGGGACCTGGACCGCGGCGCCGAGCGCAGCTTCCGCCTCACCCGCATGGAGACCGATCCGGTGCTCGCCGAGCACGCCCCCGAGGCCCCCGCGCGTCCCGAGGGCTATGACGCCGCCGGCCTGCGCGTGCGCCTGGCCGGGCAGGCCGACGCCGAGCGCGTGCGGGTGTGGCTCGCGCCGGGACGCGGCCAGGCGGTGCGGGTGGCCGGGCGCGCCGTGGACCCGCGGGCGGACGACGGCCCCCCGCCGGCGGAGGGGTGGGAGCTGTGGGAGGCCGCCGGCGGAGCTCGTGAGGACGGGCTCGGCGCCGAGGTGGCCGCCCTCCTGGGGGAGGCCCTCTTCTCCCCGGCCCATGCGGGCCTCGTCCACCGTCTCGCCGAGGGCCTCGAGGCCGCCGCCGCCGTGCACGCCCCAGAGCCGGATCCCGCGTGGGAGTCCCTGTCGCTGGCCCCGCCCGTGCGCCGCCGCGCCCGACACTCGAGCGAGGACCTCGTGGGCCGGCTCCTGGACATCGTGGGGCTGGCCAACCGCGCCGGAGGCGTGGAGCGTGCCGAGCTGCTGGACCGCCTCGGCGTCACGTCCCGGGAGCTGGACCGCGACCTCGAGCTCCTCGCGTACTGCGGCATGCCCGA
Source organism: Micrococcus sp. M4NT (assembly GCF_033790745.1). Lineage (NCBI taxonomy): Bacteria > Bacillati > Actinomycetota > Actinomycetes > Micrococcales > Micrococcaceae > Micrococcus > Micrococcus sp. M4NT. Next base: position 133,131 of record NZ_JAMYEH010000002.1, on the reverse strand, counting down.
GCGCGAGTTCCCCGGCTTCCAGTTCGACGTGGAGGAGGAGGGCGGCCGGATCCGCGTCCACCAGGCGGCCGAGCTCGCCGCCCCGGTGCGGCTCACCCTGCCGGAGGCGCACACCCTCGTGGCCACCCTCCAGACCGTGGCGGACATGACCGTGCTGCCCGCCGCGGACCGGGAGGCCGCCCGCTCGGCGCAGCGCCGGATCCGCGAGCGGCTGATCGCCGCGGGGGAGCCGCTGGCCGAGGACTCGGAGAGCGCCGCCCTCCTCGACGCCCCCGCGCCGGGCGCGGCGGGCCCGGCCGCCGTCGTCGCGCACTGGGACGTGGCGGTGGACCCGGAGACGGTGCGCACGCTCCTGGACGCGATCGCGGAGCACCGCGTGCTGCGGCTGCGCTACCACGCGGTGCGCTCGGACACCCAGTCCGAGCGGGACGTGGAGCCGCTCGCCGTGGTCCAGGACCGCACCCGGCTCTACCTGCACGCGTGGTGCCGCGAGGCCGGCGACCACCGGGTCTTCCGCGTGGACCGCGTGAGCGAGATCCGGGAGACCGGCGAGAGGTTCCGGCCCCGCCCGCGCCCCGCTGCCTCCCACGCTCCCTCCGACGCCGGCGACGAGGGGCTCGTCGCGGTGGTGCGGTGGTCCCACCGCGTGCGCGACGCCGCGGACGGCTACCACCCCCTCGCGCAGGCCCACCTGCCCGGAGGGGACCGTGTCACCCGGCTCGCGCTGACCGGCGCGGACGTCGCCGCGGCGCTCGTGGCCCGGCACGCCGGCGACGTCGAGGTGCTCGCCCCGGCGGCGCTGCGCGCTGAGGTCGCGGAGCGGGCCGGGAGGGCCGCTCGACGGGCCCGCACCGGGGTAGCCTAGGCGCAGGAACCGATCGAAAGGACCCTCCACCATGGCCGGACTCCAGGGATGGCAGCTCGTCATCATCATCCTGATCGCGCTGCTGCTGTTCGCCGCGCCCAAGCTCCCCACGATGGCCCGCAACCTGGGCCAGTCCATGCGCATCTTCTCCTCCGAGGTGAAGCAGATGCGCACCGAGGGCAAGGAGGAGAAGCCGAGCAACGGCTCCACCGCCGCGGACGCCACGGAGCCGGTCGAGGGCCGCGTCGTGGACCCGGACCCCCGCCCGCGCGACGACCGCTGATCCGCGAGAGGCACCGCATCCATGACCTCCGTCGAGGGTGAGGAGCGCGCCGCCGGGCGGCGCCGCACGAAGGCCCGGAAGCAGAAGAACCCCCACGGGGAGATGCCCCTGCGCGAGCACCTCACGGAGCTGCGCAACCGCATCCTGATCTCGGCCGTGGCCATCGCGCTCGGCTCCATCGTGGGATTCCTCCTCTACGAGCCGATCTTCACCGCGCTGGTGGCCCCCGTGGTCGAGGCCGGCAAGGGCCGGCTCTCCGCCGTGACCTTCGACTCCGTGGGTGCGCCGTTCGACATCATGCTCCAGGTGTCGATGTTCATCGGGCTGCTCGTCTCGAGCCCGGTGTGGCTCTACCAGATCTGGGCGTTCGTGATGCCGGGCCTGAAGAAGAACGAGAAGCGCTACGCGCTCGGGTTCCTCGGCGTCGCCATCCCGCTGTTCCTCGCCGGCGTCGGCCTGGGCTGGCTCGTGATGCCCCAGGCCGTGCAGTTCTTCATCCAGTTCTCGCCGGCCAACATGCCCAACCTGATCCCCGCCCAGTCGTACATCCCGTTCGTGCTGCGCCTGTTCCTGGCCTTCGGGGCCTCCCTGGTGCTGCCGGTGTTCCTGGTCGGGCTGAACATGATCGGCGTGCTCCCCGGGCGCACCATCGTCCAGCACTGGCGCATCACCGTGTTCGGCGTGGCCCTGATCGCCGCGCTGGCCGCCCCCGGCAGCGACGCCGTCTCGATGTTCTACCTCGCGGTCCCGCTGGTGCTGCTCTTCGGCGCCTCCATCGTGCTCTGCCTTCTGAACGACCGGCGTCGCGCGCGTCGCGCCGGCCACCGCGAGCAGGACGTCGAGGCGGAGATCGCCGCCGGCCCCCGCCCGCTCGACGAGATCTGACCCCGGCCCCGCAGGGTCGACCGGCGCCCGTCTCCGCCCACGGCGGAGACGGGCGCCGCACTTCCTCTGCCGCCAGAACCGGCCGCTAGGGTGGCGGTCATGGTCCCCGTCATCCCGAACGAGCCGAGGGGCGATGACGCCCTGCCCCACGACGAGCCGCAGCTCAGCCCGGCCGAGCGCTACGCCCGCGCCCGGGCGTCCCGCACCCACGCCGGATCCCAGCTCGGCCTGTTCGCCGCGGGCCTGGGCTTCCCCCTGGACGACTTCCAGGTGCGTGCGTGCGGCGAGGTGGAGGACGGCCACGGCGTGCTCGTGGCGGCGCCCACCGGAGCGGGCAAGACGGTGGTCGGGGAGTTCGCCGTCCACCTCGCCCTGGCCCGGGGGACCAAGGCGTTCTACACCACGCCCATCAAGGCGCTGAGCAACCAGAAGTACACGGACCTGGTGCGCGCCCACGGCGCCGAGCGAGTGGGCCTGCTCACCGGTGACACCTCCATCAACCCGGACGCGCAGGTCGTGGTGATGACCACGGAGGTGCTGCGCAACATGCTCTACGCGGACTCCGACGCCCTCACCGACCTCGGGTTCGTGGTGATGGACGAGGTGCACTACCTCGCGGACCGCTTCCGCGGCCCCGTGTGGGAGGAGGTGATCATCCACCTGCCCGAGCACGTGCAGCTGATCTCCCTCTCCGCCACCGTGTCCAACGCGGAGGAGTTCGGCGCGTGGCTGGACACCGTGCGCGGCGCCACCACCGTCGTCGTCTCCGAGCACCGCCCCGTGCCCCTGTGGCAGTACGTCATGGCGGGCAGCCACCTCTACGACCTCTTCGCGGAGGACGTCGCGTTCGAGGACACCGCGGACCGGGACGGCGCCGCCCTGCTCAACCCCGAGCTCAAGCGCCTGGCCGTCGAGGCCGAGCGCGGAACGCAGCGCCCCGACTGGGGCCGGCCCGGCCGCCGCCAGGACAAGGGCGGCCGCGGCGGCGGGCCCAAGGGCCGCACCAGGGGCGGCCGCGGCGGGCGGGACGATCGTCCTGACCGTTCCGGCCGTCCGGCGGCGTCGGGCTGGGACCGGGACCGGGGCGCCACCGCGCGCACCGACCACGGCGAGGACGGCCCGCGCCGCCGCAGCATGACTACCTCCCGCCCGGAGATGATCCGCGTGCTGGACCGCGAGGGCCTGCTGCCCTGCATCACCTTCATCTTCTCGCGAGCCGGGTGCGACGGCGCCGTGGAGCAGTGCCTGCGCGCAGGGCTGGACCTCACCACGCCGCGCGAGAAGGCCCTCGTCGCCGAGCGCGTCGAGGAGGTCGCGCGCCTCCTGCCGCCCGAGGACCTCGAGGTGCTCGGCTTCTGGGCGTGGCGCGACAGCCTCTCCCGGGGCTTCGCCGCCCACCACGCCGGCATGCTGCCCCCGTTCAAGGAGGCCGTGGAGGACCTGTTCGCCGGCGGCGCCCTGAAGGCCGTCTTCGCCACGGAGACCCTGGCACTCGGCATCAACATGCCCGCCCGTTCCGTGGTCATCGAGAAGCTCGTGAAGTTCAACGGCGAGTCCCACGTGGACATCACGGCGGGGGAGTATACCCAGCTCACGGGCCGCGCCGGCCGCCGCGGGATCGACGTGGAGGGCCACGCCGTGGTGATGTGGCGTCCCGGCCTGGACCCGGCCGCCGTCGCCGGCCTGGCCTCGCGCCGCACCTATCCGCTGCGCTCCTCGTTCCGCCCCACCTACAACATGTCGGTGAACCTGCTGTCCCAGGTGGGCGCGGACCGTGCCCGCGGCATCCTCGAGTCCTCGTTCGCACAGTTCCAGGCGGACCGCTCCGTGGTGGGCCTCGCGCGCGAGGTCCGGTCCAAGGAGAGCAGCCTCGAGAAGTACGCCGCGGCCATGGAGTGCCACCTGGGGGACGTCGGCGAGTACCTCGGGCTGCGCAAGGAGCTCGCCTCCGTGCAGAAGTCCGGCTCGCAGGGGCGCCGGCGCGCCCAGATCGCGGCCGTGAAGGAGTCGCTGTCGGACCTCGCGCCGGGCGACGTCATCCAGCTCGACGACGGGCGCCAGCTCGGCCGCGCCGTCGTGGTCCTCCCCGCGGGCAACCCGCAGAACCCGCGCGTGGGCGTCGTGACGGACAAGGCGCAGCTGCGCCGCATCACGGTCGACGACGTCACGGGCCCCGTGGACCCGATCGCGGGAGCCGTCCTGCCGCAGCTGCTGCAGGTGAAGACCCCCGCGCAGCGCAAGGACATCGCGGCCGCGATGCGGGAGGCCGTGCGGACCCACCGCCCGCCCACGGGGGGACGACGCCGCTCCACGGGCTTCCGCCTGCAGGAGGACACCGTGTCCCCCCGCGCCGAGGAGCTGCGCCGCGCCCTCGAGCGCCACCCGTGCCACGGGTGCCAGGACCGGGAGGAGCACCTGCGCTGGGGCGAGCGCTGGTGGGGGATGAAGCGTGAGCTCTCGGTGCTGCGCGAGCGGATCGCGGGTCGCACCAACACGATCGCCCGCACGTTCGATCGCGTGGTGGGCCTGCTGAACTCCTACGGCTACGTCCGCGACGACGTCGCCGACCCGGCCGACGCCCTCACGGACAAGGGCCAGACCCTGCGGCGCATCTACGGCGAGCGCGACCTCTTCGCCTCGCTCGTGCTGCACGACCCGGCGACGGCCTCGCTGACGCCCGAGGAGTGGGCATGCGTGGCGGCGCTGCTCGTGTACCAGGGCAAGGGCGAGACCCGCGGCGTGGTGCCGATGCCCACGGCGCGGCTGGCCCGCGTGGCGGAGGCCGCGGAGGCGATCGAGGCGGACCTCGCCGCCGCCGAACAGGCCGCCCGCCTGGACCCGACCCCGCCCACCGATCCCGGGCTCGTGGGGCCGGTGCACCGCTGGGTGCGCGGCAAGTCCCTGCGGGACACCCTGCAGGGCGCGGACCTCGCGGCGGGCGACTTCGTGCGCTGGGCCCGCCAGGTGATCGACGTGCTCGACCAGCTGGCCCAGGTGCCCGGCGACGCGCACCGCTCCCGGGCGTGCCGACGCGCGGCGGGCCTGGTGGCCCGCGGAGTGGTGGCCACCTCCCTTCCCGGCGCCGCCCAGCCCGGGGCGCTAGGGTGAGCCGCGTGAGAGCGCACCTGTTGACGAACGGCATCATCCACTCCGCCTCGGATCCCTACGCCACCGCGGCCCTCGTGGCCGACGGCGTGGTGGCGTGGCTGGGGTCCGACGACTCCGCCGCGCTCGTGGCCGGCCCGGAGGTGCCGCGCCAGGACCTGGACGGGGCGGTCGTGGCCCCCGCCTTCGTGGCCCCGTGGGGCACGGCCGCCGACGCGCGGGACGCCCTGCGCCGCGGCACCGCCGTGGTCACCGTGCTCGAGGGCTGGGACGCGCGGTCGCAGGGCCAGGCCGACGCCGCTCCGCCCGCGCCGTCCTCCCGACCGGCCGCCCGGACCGTGGTCTACCGGGCCCCCGAGACCGTGGACGCCGCGGCCGCGGGCGTGTGGCTGCCCACGGACGACGGGCTCGACGCGTCCTCCCTCGCGGGGCTGGTGGCCGCGTCGACGCAGGCGGGGGAGCAGGCCTACCTCGTGCCGGCCCACCGGGACCACACCGGGGATCCCGACGCCGCCGCCCGCGCCCAGTCCGCCGCCGTCGCCGCCCTGCGCTCCGTCGCGGGGGAGCTCGGCGCCCCGGCGCTGGGGCGCGTCCGCCACCGGCTGGCGGTGACCGGGCCCCTGGACGCCGCGGACCGCGGTTTCCTGGCCGGAATCGGCGTGTCCGTGACGGTCGCCCCGGACGCCGAGGGCGTCCTGCGCGCCCCCGTGGCCTCCCTCCTGGCGGACGCCGTGCCGCTCGCCCTCGCGGCGGGCCCCGACGGCGACCCGTGGGCGGCCGTCCGCGCCGCGCTGACGCACCCGGAGGAGGACGAGCGGATCTCCGCACGCTCCGCGTTCACCGCCGCCACCCGCACCGGCCTGCGCGTCCTGCCGGACGTGCCGGCCGCCCGTGTGGAGGCCACCCCGCGCCTCGTGGTCTCCGCCGCGGCCACCTTCGCCGTGTGGGACGCCGACGCCGTGACGGTGCAGTCCCCGGACGGCCGCGTGGCCGCGTGGAGCACCGACACCCGCGCCGGCACGCCCCTGCTGCCCGCCCTGGACGCCGAGACCGCGCTGCCGCGCTGGCGCGCCACGTGGCTGGACGGCGCGGTGGTCGCCCAGGCGTGAGACCCGCCGCGCGCGCCGCTGGACGGCGCGCGCCCGAGCGGTTCCTATACTCGAACGGATGACCACGGCCCGCCGACCGGCGCACGGCCGAACCGAACGGCCCGAGGAAGGCGTGAGAGACGCATGCGCGTGCTGACCATCATCCCCACCTACAACGAGATCGAGTCGCTGCCGCTGACCCTCGGTCGACTCCGCGAGGCCGTCCCCGAGGTGGACGTGCTCGTGGTGGACGACTCCTCCCCGGACGGCACCGGCGAGTGGGCCGACCGCCGCGCCGCCGAGGACGCGGGCGTCCACGTGCTGCACCGCGCCGAGAAGAACGGCCTGGGCGGGGCGTACATCGCGGGCTTCCGCTGGGGGCTCGAGCGCGGCTACGACGTGCTCGTGGAGATGGACGCCGACGGCTCGCACCAGCCAGAGCAGCTGCCCCGACTCCTGGAGGCCGTCCGCACCGCGGACCTCGTGATCGGCTCCCGCCGCGTGCCCGGCGGCAAGATGGTCAACTGGCCGATGTCCCGCAAGCTCATCTCCTTCGGCGGCTCGCTCTACCCCCGCATCATGCTCGGCCTCAACCTCACGGACATCACCGCCGGCTACCGCGCCTACCGCGCGGACGTGCTGCGCGAGATCGACCTCGACGACGTGCAGTCCAAGGGCTACGGCTTCCAGGTGGACATGACGTTCCGCACCGCCCGCCTGGGCAAGCGGATCGTGGAGGTCCCCATCACCTTCGTCGAGCGCGAGCTCGGCGAGTCCAAGATGAGCGGCGGCATCATCGGCGAGGCCGTGGTCAACGTGACCCGCTGGGGCCTGGCCGCCCGCGCCGAGCAGCTGGGCAAGCTGTTCGGCCGCTGACCGGCGCACCGCCCGCAGACGACGAGGGCCCGACCACGTGGTCGGGCCCTCATGGCGTGCGGGGGAGCGGCTCAGGCGTCGACGGCCTCGCCGCGGCTGGCGCGCAGCTTCTTCAGCTGGATCTCGAGGGTCTCCTCGAGCTCAGGGATGGAGCGGCGCTCGAGCAGCATGTCCCAGTGGCTGCGGACCGGCTTGCCCTCGGGCTCCGTCGGCTTCTCGCCGCTGACCAGGAAGGCCTCCTTGCCCGTCTTGGACGTCCAGGTGGCAGGCACGTCGGCCTCCACCGCGAAGGTGACGAACACCTGCTCGCCGTCCTCGGTGCGGTACTCCACACGCTGGCGGGCGGCGGGCTCGACGCCGGCCTCCGACTCCAGGGACTGGGCCCCCAGGCGCATGCCGCGCAGGCTGCGATCGCTCACGTTTCCTCCTCGTCAGGCCGCGCGGACTCCGCCCGTCTCGCGGGCGGAGGCGGCTGCGCGCGGCGGTCGTCTCTCCGATGGTGCAACCACCCAGTCTCCCACGGCATTCCCGGGCGGGCGGACGGGGTCCGCCCGCCCGGGAATGCCGTGGGTGCTCAGCGCGGCGGCTGGGTCGTCCCGGCGGGGGCGGTGCCGGGCACGGGGCCGGGCTCGGTCGGCTCGTCGAGTCCCTGCGGCGTCGCCAGCGCCTCGTCGAGGGAGGTCTGGGGCATGTCGTCGGCCGTGACCGCGCCGCCGGTCATGGCCTCGAGCACGCCGCTCGAGCGCAGTGCCTCCACCGTGGTGGGGCGGGAGCCGCGCAGGGCGCGGCGGGTGCCGGGCGCCGCGTCGTCGCGCCCCGCCGCGGAGTCCGACGCGGGAGAGCCGCCCTCGTCTGCACCGGCCCCGTCCTGCCCGCCGGAGCGCCGCGCGCCGGGGCCGAACGCCTCCCCGAGGCCCTCGAGGGCGCGGGTCAGCTCGGCGGGGACGACGAACATGGTGTTGGACTGGCCCTCGGCGATCTTCGGCAGCTGCTGGAGGTACTGGTAGGCGAGCACCTCCGAGTCCGCCTGACCGCCGTGGATGGCGTCGAAGACCACCTCGATGGCCTCGGCCTCCGCGTTGGCCCGGAGCACGCGGGCCTGGGCGTCGCCCTCGGCGGCGAGGATCTGCGCCTGGCGCTCGCCCTCGGCCGTGAGGATCTGGGCCTGCTTGGTGCCCTCGGCCGTGAGGATGGCCGCGCGGCGATCCCGTTCGGCGCGCATCTGCTTCTCCATGGAGTCCTGGATGGACAGGGGCGGATCGATCGCCTTGAGCTCCACGCGGGAGACACGCAGGCCCCAGCGGGTCGTGGCGTCGTCGAGGACGAGGCGCAGCTGCGAGTTGATCGAGTCGCGCGAGGTGAGCGCCTCCTCGAGGTTCATGCCGCCCACCACGTTGCGCAGCGTCGTGGTGGTCAGCTGCTCGACGGCCTGGATGTAGTTGGCGATCTCGTAGGTGGCGGCCTTCGCGTCGGTGACCTGGAAGTAGACCACCGTGTCGATCGAGACCACGAGGTTGTCCTCGGTGATCACGGGCTGCGGCGGGAAGGAGACCACCTGCTCGCGCATGTCCACCTGGGGGAGCATGCGGTCGATGAACGGGATGATGAGCGTCAGCCCGGCGCCTGCGGTGCGTTGGTACTTGCCGAGCCGCTCGATGTTGGCCGTGCGGGCCTGGGGGATGATCTTGACCGAGCTGGCCAGGATCACCACCACGACGGCCGCGAGCACGACCAGGACGATCAGGAGTTCCATGGGGTCTTCCTCTGCGGTGGGTGGTCGGGGGTGGTTCGGGAGGGCCGGCCGGGCGGAGCCGTGGCGGTCAGTCTCGGGCGGCGTCCCAGTCGATGCGCGGGACGGGGGCGACGATGAGCGTCGCTCCGTCCACGCGGAGGATCCGCACGTCCGTGCCGGGCTCGGCGTCCGGGGCGCCGGCGTCCACGCGCGCGGACCAGGTGTCGCCGTCCACGCCGATCAGCCCGGACTCGCGCGTGATGGCGGCGTCAGCGGTGAGGCGCCGGCCGGGGAGCGTGTCGAGGTAGGAGGCGGAGGCGGCGTCGTCGCCGTGCAGGCGGCGCAGCGCCGCGGGGCGGACGGCGGTCAGCATCAGGAGGGAGACGACGGCGAACAGCACGATCTGGACCCAGAGATCGGCGCCGGCGAGGGCGGCCACGCCCCCCGCGGCGGCGCCGGCGGCCAGCATGAGGAACAGCAGGTCCAGGGTGAGCACCTCGACGCCCGCCAGGACGAGGGCGAGCACGAGCCACAGCCATCCGGCGTTGGCCTCGATCCACTCCATCCGACACCTCCGTGCTCTGGGGGTGATCGGGCCGTGCCGGCCCGACGCTCTCCGTCGCGCGTGGCCTGCGCCACAGCGTCCCCTGCGCTCCATCCTGCCCGATGGAGGTCCGAATTCCCACCGACGCCGCCGGAGGCCGGGGGAGAGTCGCACGGCCGGGCGCGGGAGAGGAGCCCGGGCCGACCGGCCGGTACTGTGACCCGCATGACAGTCGCCGCCCCCGCGCCCCCTCCCTCCCTCCTGCTCGAGCCGCTCACGGTCCGCGGAACGGCGCTGCCGAACCGCGTGGTGATGGGCTCGATGCACCTGGGACTCGAGGACCGCCACGAGGACCTGCCGCGGCTCGCGGCGTTCTACGCGGAGCGGGCACGCGGCGGCGTCGGGCTCATCGTCACCGGAGGAGTGGCGCCGGTGCCGGAGGGCGCCGTCACGTCCGGAGGCGGGGCCCTCGCCTCCGACGCGGACGCGGCCGCCCACCGCGTCGTCACGGACGCCGTGCACGCCGCGGGCGGGCGGATCCTCGTCCAGCTCCTGCACGCGGGCCGCTACGCCCCGACCCCGGAGCTCGTCTCGGCCTCCGCCACGCGCGCCCCGATCTCCCGGCTGACCGCGCGGGAGATGACCGCGGAGGACATCGCGGAGACGGTCGCCGCGTTCGAGCGCTCCGCCCGCCTGGCGCTGGAGGCCGGCTACGACGGCGTGGAGGTCATGGCCTCCGAGGGCTACCTCCTCAACCAGTTCCTCGCCCCCGCCACGAACCGGCGCGAGGACGAGTACGGGGGATCCGCCCTCAACCGGCGCCGCTTCCCGGCCGCGGTCGTCGCCGCGGTGCGGGCCGGTCTGGGGGAGCGCGGGCTGCTGTCCGTGCGGACCTCGCTCATCGACCTCGTGGCACAGGGCCAGGACCTCGAGGAGGTCCGGGACACCGCTCGCGCATTCGAGGCGGCCGGGGCGGACCTGCTCATGACGGGCATCGGCTGGCACGAGTCGCGCGTGCCCACGATCGTCACCTCCGTGCCGCGCGCCGCGTTCGTCCCGACGACGGCGGCCGTCAGGGACGCCGTCTCCATCCCGGTGATCGCGGCGAACCGGATCACGACGCCGGCCGATGCCGAGCAGATCCTCGCCTCCGGCGCCGCAGACCTCGTCGCCCTCGCCCGCCCGCTGCTGGCCGACCCGGCATGGGTGAGGAGCATCGGCTCGGACGACCCCGCCGACCTCACCCCCTGCATCGCGTGCAACCAGGCGTGCCTGGACCACGTGTTCACGGGGGAGCCCGTCAGCTGCCTCATGAACCCCCGGGCCGGCAGGGAGACCGACCCGCGCTACGCCGTGCCGGTGCCGGTGGAGATCGGGCGGCGCCGCCGCGTCGCCGTGGTCGGCGCGGGGCCGGCGGGGCTGACGGCCGCGCACCGCGCGGCGCAGTTCGGCCATGAGGTCGTCCTCTACGACGCCCATGACGGCGTGGGCGGCCAGTTCCGCCTGGCGCGGCGGATCCCCGGCAAGGAGGAGTTCGCCCCGGCGCTCGAGCACCTCGCGGCACGGGCGCAGCAGGCGGGAGTCGAGATGCGTCTCGGCACACGGGTGAGTGGGACAACGCTCCTGACACCGGAGGGGGCGCCGGCCTTCGACGAGGTCCTCGTGACCACCGGCGTGCGGCCCCGGGAGATCGGTCTCCCGGGAGCGGGGCAGCCCGGTGCCCCGTTCGTCCACCGCTACGAGGAGGTCATCGCGGGGCGCGTGGTCTGCGGGCCGCGCGTCGCGGTGATCGGCGCGGGAGGTGTCGGCGTGGACGTGGCCGAGTTCCTCGCCGCCGGGGGAGAACGGGCCGACGGCGAGCCCGAGTCCGTGGACCACTGGCGCGCGCGCTGGGGCGTGGCCGACGCGCCGGGAGTCCGCGGAGGGCTGGTGCGCCCGCGGCCGGAGGCGCCCGCCCGGGAGGTCGTGCTGCTCCAGCGCAGCCCCGGTCCCGTGGGTGCACGGCTGCGGCCGACCACCGGCTGGGTGCATCGCGCGGAGCTGCGCCGCCTCGGCGTCGAGGCGGTCAGCGGGGCGACCTACGAGCGTGTGGACGCGGAGGGGCTGCACGTCACGCTGCCGGCGTCCGAGCCGGGCCCGGGGGCCGAGGGCGTCGGGGGACGCGTGGCCCGCGTCCTGGACGTGACCGACGTCGTGGTGTGCGCGGGGCAGGAGCCCGTGGCCGAGCTGGCCGCCGAGCTCGTCGCCGCCGGCTACCCGGAGGCCGCGGTGCGCGTGGTGGGCGGCGCCCACGACGCGCGGGAGATCGACGCCTACCGCGCGATGGACCACGCCACGCGCGCCGTGCAGGGCTGATGCCGGCGCCTCCCGCGCCTCGACCCTCCGGCCTGGCCTGCCGCGCGGCACTGAGGTGACGGGCCCGCGGCGGGGGCTCTCGCCTACGATGCCCCTGTGACCACCGCGCCCGCACCCGCCGCCGAGACCCATCCCGCCGACGTCCACAGCACGATCCGCGTGGTCGGCGCGCGGCAGAACAACCTGAAGGACGTCGACGTCGAGATCCCGAAGCGGCGCCTGACCGTGTTCACGGGCGTCTCGGGCTCGGGGAAGTCCTCCCTGGTGTTCGCGACCATCGCGGCCGAGTCCCAGCGCATGATCAACGAGACCTACCCGGCGTTCGTGCAGGGCTTCATGCCTGCACTGCCGCGCCCGGACGTGGACCACATGGAGGGCCTCACCCCGGCGATCATCGTGGACCAGGAGCGCCTGGGCGGGAACGTGCGCTCGACCGTCGGCACCGTGACGGACGCGAACGCCCTGCTGCGCATCCTGTTCTCCAAGATCGCCGAGCCCGCGCTCGACTCGCCCAAGGCCTACTCCTTCAACGTGGCCTCGATCAGCGGCTCCGGCGCCGTCACCCTCACCACGGGCAAGGACAAGGGGAAGAAGGAGCGGCGCTCGTTCCACGTCCAGGGCGGCATGTGTCCCGAGTGCGAGGGCACCGGGGCGAAGCAGGACCTGGACCCGGCCGAGCTGTTCGACGAGGCCAAGTCCCTGAACGAGGGGCCCTTCACCATCCCGGGCTACACGGCGGACGGCTGGGCCGTGAGGAAGTTCCTCGAGTCCGGCTTCTTCGACCCGGACAAGCCGATCAGGGACTACTCCGAGCGGGAGATGCACGACCTCCTGCACAAGGAGCCGGTGAAGATCGACATGTCCGGCATCTCCATGACCTACACGGGCCTCTACGCGAGCGTCGAGAGCGCGTTCCTGCAGAAGGACCGCGAGGCCATGCAGCCGCACGTCCGCGCGTTCGTGGACCGCGCGGTGACCACCATTCCCTGCCCGGCCTGTGCGGGCACGCGCCTGAACGAGCAGGCGCGCTCGTCCCGGATCCGCGGCACGTCCATCGCCGACCTCTGCGCGATGCAGATCACCGACCTCGCCGCGTGGTGTGCCGAGCTCGACGACGCGCGGGTGGGCGGCCTGGTCGGGTCGATCCGCCAGCTGCTGGACGGCTTCGTGATGATCGGGCTCGGCTACCTCTCCCTCGACCGCGCCGCCGGCTCGCTGTCCGGGGGAGAGGCGCAGCGGACCAAGATGATCCGCCATCTGGGGTCCTCGCTCACGGACGTCACCTACGTGTTCGACGAGCCCACCACGGGCCTGCACCCGCACGACATCGCCAACATGAACACCCTGCTGCTGCGCCTGCGCGACAAGGGCAACACCGTGCTCGTGGTGGAGCACAAGCCGGAGACCATCGCGATCGCGGACCACGTCGTCGACCTCGGACCCGGCCCGGGCACCGCCGGGGGCGAGGTCACGTTCACCGGGACCGTGGCCGAGCTGACCGCGTCCGACACCCCGACGGGCCGCCACCTCCACGACCGCGCCCGCCTCAAGGAGGAGGCCGAGCTGCGCGCGGGCAACGGCGCGCTGCGGGTGCGCGGGGCCGCGGAGAACAACCTGAGGGACGTCGACGTCGACGTGCCCCTGAGCATGCTCGTGGCCGTCACCGGCGTGGCCGGCTCCGGCAAGTCCTCGCTGATGCGCGAGGCGATGCTCCAGACGCGCCGGGGGAGCGCCGCCGAGGACGTCCACCTCGTGGTCGTCGACCAGGCGCCGATCAAGGGGTCGCGGCGCTCCAACCCCGCGACCTACACGGGCCTGCTCGAGCCGGTGCGCAAGGCGTTCGCCAAGGCCAGCGGCGTCAAGCCGGCCCTGTTCAGCCCGAACTCCGCGGGCGCGTGCCCCGAGTGCAAGGGCGCCGGGGTGATCTACGCGGACGCCGCGGCGGCGACGGACACGGCGGCCACCTGCGACGTGTGCGAGGGGCGGCGATTCATGGACGAGGTGCTGGAGTACACGCTCGGCGGCAGGGACATCGCCGAGGTGCTGCAGATGCCGGTGGACGAGGCGCGGGAGTTCTTCTCCGCGGGCGAGTCGCGCGTGCCGGCGGCGGCCGCCGCCCTCGAGCGGCTCGTGGACGTCGGCCTGGGCTACGTCCGCCTCGGCCAGCCGCTGACCACCCTGTCCGGGGGCGAGCGTCAGCGTCTCAAGCTGGCCACCCACCTGGGAGAGCGGGCGAAGGCCAAGGACGGCGCGCGGACCGTCGTCGTCCTGGACGAGCCGACCACGGGCCTGCACCTGCAGGACGTCGGGCGGATGCTGGCCATGCTGGACGGGCTGGTGGACGCCGGGGTCTCGGTGATCGCCGTCGAGCATCATCAGGCCGTCATGGCACACGCCGACTGGATCCTGGACGTCGGCCCGGGCGCCGGCGCCGAGGGCGGCACGGTGGTGTTCGAGGGGCGCCCGCACGACCTCGTGGCGGCCGCGCACAGCGGCGAGGGCACGACGACGGGCGAGCACTTGGCCGCATACGTGGCGGACTCCGCATGATGGGCGTGCGCGTTATGTCAACCACACGGGTCGGGAGTCCGACGCAGGGCCGAGGCGAGGTGATCCCGGGCGTCAGCGCATGCCTGGGTACACGCTCACCCGGTGGCTCGTGAGCGAGAGGTAGAGGGCCCAGGCCCAGCCGATGACGGTCCAGCCCAGCAGCAGGTTCACCCAGAACACGAGCCAGTGGTTGGCACGTCCGCGAGCAGCGGCCACGGCCCACGGGGCCAGGTAGCCGGCGGTGAGGATGGCCAGCACGATGGCCACGGTGGCGACGAACGGGCGGTCACGCTGATCGGTCACGAGAGTCATGCGGGCAGTCTACGGACGCTCCACGTCCTGGCGAGCGGCGACGCCGGGCGGACGCCACGAACGGCACACGCGGGCGGAGCCGCGAAGAGCCGATAATGGACATTATGTCATGTAACGCTCCTGGCGGGGTCCCCGGCGTCCATCGCCGCCTGTCACCTGCCCGCCATCCCTGGCCCGGGGCCGCCCGAGTGTCGCAGAGTGGTCGCAAGACTCCGAAGCCCCTCACCGCCGTCGCCTCCGACGCCGCCGCGGGACTCGCCGGCGTCGCCCTGAACGACGTCTTCCAGAAGAAGCACGCCCTGCTCCGCACGTTGCCCGTGCTCGCACGGGCCCGCTACGCCCTGGAGACCATCGGACCGGAGCTGCGCCAGTACATCGTGGCGGGCAACAACGAGGAGCGTCCGTTCAGCCGCGACCAGCGTCGCTGGGTCTACGCGTCCTCCAAGGGTGCGAACAACTACTTCGGCTTCGGCACGGACAACGACGTCGAGGGCACCACGTACCCGATCGTCCGGCACCGGACCTTCTCCGCCGTCGCCCCGGTGTCCGCTCTGGCCCTGGATCCCGGCGAGACGCTGCCGGGCGCCAAGGTGCCGGGCGGGCCCCGCGGCCGCCGGGTTCCTGCACAACACCGGCGAGGGCGGCCTCTCGGACCACCACCGCCAGGGCGGGGACCTCGTCTTCCAGATCGGCACCGGCTACTTCGGATGCCGCGACGAGAACGGCGACTTCGACCTCGAGAGGCTGGCCGCCGTCGTCGAGTCGGCACCCGTGCGGGCGATCGAGATCAAGCTGAGCCAGGGCGCCAAGCCCGGCCTGGGCGGGCACCTGCCCGGCGCCAAGGTCAGCGCGGAGATCGCCCGCATCCGCGGTGTCGAGGAGGGCAAGGACGTCATCAGCCCCTCCCGCCACTCGGCGTTCTCCTCCGTCGACGAGCTGCTGGACTTCGTCGAGCGGGTCGCCGAGCGCACCGGTCTGTCGGTGGGCGTCAAGTCGGCCGTGGGCGAGCTCGAGTTCTGGCATGAGCTCGCCGCGCTCATGCAGGACGGCCAGCGAGGCGTCGACTTCATCACGATCGACGGCGGCGAGGGCGGCACCGGTGCCGCTCCCCTGGTCTTCTCCGACAGCGTGGCGTTCCCGTTGCGTGTCGGGTTCACGGAGGTCTACCGCACCTTCGCCGAGCGCGGCCTGACCGACCGCGTGACCAGGCGATGCTCGCCGTCGGCTGCATCCAGGCGCAGAAGTGCCACACGGACACGTGCCCCACCGGCGTCGCGACGCAGAACCCGTGGCTCGTCCGCGGCGTGGTGCCCGAGGAGAAGTCCGAGCGTCCGGCTCGCTACGTGCAGACCCTGCGCCGCGACCTGCTCAAGGTCTCCGAGGCCGCCGGCGTCCCCCACCCGGGCCTCCTCTCCCCCGACGACGTCGACTTCCTGGAGCAGACCCGTCGCCACGCGTCCCTGCGGGAGGTCTACGCCTACGAGCCCGGCTGGGGCGTGCCCGGCGAGCAGATCCGCGACGAGATCGCGCGCATCATGGTCGACCGCAAGGATGAGCGCGGCTCGGACGACGACGTGGTGCAGCACGCACCCCTGCCCGCCACGGACGAGGACGACACGGTCAGCCAGTGAACGCAGGGCGGCCATCCTCCTGACACCGCTCGGCGCCGCCCCTGATCCTGTGGCGTCTCGCTGGCAGGGTCCCGACGCGGTGTGAGTTGTCCGCCCCGGATCACGGGGCGGGGGTCCTCGAGGAGGGGGCCACGAGAGCGGCGACGGCGGCGGCCAGTGTCCGCGTCTCGTGCCAGAGCCCGTTCCTGAGCCGGGCGTGCACCGCCTGCTGGGTGACCTCCAGTGCGGCGGCCGCCTCCCGCTGGCTCGCGCCGGACTCGACCAGACGCCCGGCCTCCTGCTGGGGCTCGGATCGCCGCTGCTCCAGGACGCCGAGCAGCTGGAGCGCGGCCTCGGCGGCGTCCTGCCGGCGCCGCGCCGAGGCGTCGCCGGCAGCCCCGTCCAGCTCCAGCGCGCACCGGCCCGTCGAGGCCGCCGCGCGGTGCAGGACCCGCTCGAGGACAGCCGCCTCCACCTCCCCGTCGCCCACGCCGCGATCCGGGTCGGGAACTCCCGTGGAGGCGACGAGCCCGGCGACCCACGCGCCCGTCCGGATCACGGCGAGAACGAGCCCGACGGCCTCCACGGGATCCTCAAGGAGGCCCTCGACGACGCAGGGCAGCACGTCGTCCCGGACGGTGAACCGCGCCGGGCCGCGCTCCCCCGCGTGATCGAGATCGTCGGCAGCGGCCAGGACGGCACACAGGCGCGACACGTCTCCGCGGTCGCGCGCGGGGTCTGCGGTGCGGAGCAGAACGTGGATCACGACCCCACAGTATCCCTATGACAATCCTGACTCCTTGTTGCACGGCATCAGAGCCGAGCGTCGCGCGCGAGAATGGGTCCATGAGATCCGACCGGCATGCCCCCGCCCCCGCCCGACCGCTTCCCGCCGTGCTCGCCCTGGCCGCGGATGTCCTGCTGGTGAGCGTGTTCGCCGCGCTGGGTCAGGGTCAGCACGACACGGCGGCTGGACTCCCCCGCCTCCTGCAGACAGCCGGCCCGTTCCTGGTCGGCCTGATCGTGATGACGATCCTCACCGGCGGCCACCGCACGTGGGCCCGCACCTGGCCGCACGGCGTGCTGGTGTGGCTGGGAACGGTCGGCATCGGCATGGCGCTGCGGGTGCTGTGGGGCCTCGGTGGCGCCCCGCTGTCCTTCGTGATTGTCACCCTGCTCGTCCTCGGGGTGTTCCTGCTCGGCCGCCGCGCGCTCGCGCGGGTCCTCACCCGCCGCCGCCCCTGAACCGCAGCCGGGCGCCCAAACGGCCCCCGGGCACAGCTCAGCCGTAGGATCGGGGCACGACCCCGCGCTCTCGGCCCCGTCGGTCCGCCCCAAGGAAGGACGCCCCCATGGTCACCGCCATCGTCATGATCACCACCGACAAGTCCCGCATCCCCGAGACCGCCCAGGCGATCGCCGCCCTGGACGGCGTGAGCTCCGTCTACTCCGTGACCGGCGCGTGGGACCTCGTCGCCATGGTCAAGCTCAAGCGCTACGAGGACCTCGCGGACGTCATCGCCGATCAGCTCTCCAAGGTCGAGGGGATCACGGACACCGAGACCATGCTCGCGTTCCGGGCGTACTCCTCTGAGGATCTCGAGGAAGGGTGGGCGCTGGGCTTCGACGCCTGAGCGTCACGCCCATCTTCCTCCCGGCGCCGGTCGACGCCGCGTCCGCTGCCCGCAGGGTGGCCGCCCGCGCGGCGATCGCCGGCATGGTCCTGTTCATCACGGAGGAGGGCGCCGACGTCGGGATGTGCTCCCAGGCGCCCGGCGCCACCCTGGCCCAGGGCGACTGAGGCCGTTCAGGACCGCGAGAACTCGATCCAGCGATCCAGCACGTCGGCCGCGGCGCCGGAGTCGAGGGACTCGGCGGCGCGCCGCATGTTGGCCGCGAGGCGGTCCATCAGGGGAGCATCGGCCTCGGGGTCGGCCGCGGTGAGACCGGCGGCGGCATTGAGGAGCACGGCGTCGCGGATCGGCCCCTTCTCTCCAGCGAGGAGCGCGCGGACGAGCGTGGCGTTGTGGGCCCCGTCCTTGCCCGCCAGAGCCTCGACGGACGTCAGCTCGATGCCGAGCTCGCGCGGATCCAGCTCATGAGCGGTGACCTCCCCGCGCACCTCCATCACGGTGGAGGGCCCGGAGGTGGTGATCTTGTCCCTGCCGTCCGAGCCCCGGAAGACGAAGCCCCGCACGCCGCGGTCCGCGAGCACCTGCGCCAGCAGGGGGACCATGACCTCGCTCGAGCAGCCGAGCGCCTGCGCCGTGACCTGGGCCGGATTGCTGAGGGGGCCCAGGAAGTTGAAGACGGTCGGGACGCCCAGCTGCTTGCGGACCGGCGCCACGTGCTTCATGGAGGGGTGGTAGTGCTGGGCGAAGAGGAACGTGATGCCCACGGCCTCCGCGCACTCCTCCGCCTTGGCGCGCGGCATCGACAGGTCCACGCCGAGGGCCTCGATCACGTCCGCGGCACCCGCCGTGGAGGACGCACCGCGATTCCCGTGCTTGACGATCCGCACGCCGCAGCCGGCGGCGACGAGCGAGGACATCGTGGAGAGGTTCACCGTGCCGAGGCGGTCACCGCCCGTGCCCACGATGTCCAGGGTCTCCCCCTCCACATGGACGGGGCGGGCATGGCGGACCATCACATCGGTGAGCCCGCGGAGCTCAGGCACGGTGACGCCCTTGGCGGCCAGCGCGAGCAGGAAGGCACCCACCTGCCCCTCGCTGGCGTCGCCGGACATCATCTCGCCCATCGCCCAGCCCGCCGCGTGGTCCTCCAGGTCCTGGCCGAGCATGAGCGCGCGGAACACCTCGGGCCACGTGGTCGTTCCGGTCTCCGGAGAAGTCGTCCGAGTCATCACGCGGACGACTCTAACGCCGGCCCGGCGGAGCCGAGGCCGCACGCGACACCCGGAGACGCGCCGACATACCCGTCCACAGGGGTTCCGAACCTGAACATTTCCTGGCCGCCACCCGCTGACTGGCCCCGAACCCGCCCCCACCCCGTCCGACGGCGAGGGCGACACGATAGGTTCGGTTTACCCCCTGCACCGCCTTTGGGGCCATAATGACTGGGTGACCACTGCTACCCCCACTCTCCATCAGCCCACCACGGGCCTCCCGAGCCGGCCGAACATGGTCCAGGTCGGGACCATGGTGTGGCTCGCCAGCGAGCTCATGTTCTTCGGTGGGCTCTTCGCCATGTACTTCACCCTGCGCTCCACCTCCCCGGCGCTGTGGGCGGAGAACACCCAGCTCCTGAACGTCCCGCTCGCCGCGGTGAACACGGTGATCCTGGTGCTCTCCTCCGTCACCGCGCAGTTCGGCGTCCTCGCCGCCGAGCGCCTGCAGCCCCGCCGCACGGGCGGCCCCTTCGCCTTCGCGAAGTGGGGCATGGTGGAGTGGTTCATCCTGACGTTCATCATGGGCGCCGTCTTCGTCTCGGTGCAGGCGTACGAGTACGCCACCCTGGTGTCCCACGGGATCTCCATCGCCTCGAGCGCCTACGGCTCGGCCTTCTACATCACCACGGGCTTCCACGCCCTCCACGTGACCGCTGGCCTCGTCGCATTCCTCCTCATCATCGGCCGCGCCTACCTGGCCCGCCGCTTCGGCCATCACGAGGCCACCTCCGCGATCGTGGTGTCCTACTACTGGCACTTCGTGGACGTCGTCTGGATCGCCCTGTTCTTCATCGTCTACTTCCTCAAGTAAGACGCCCCCGTTCTCAAGCACCTGACAAGAGGTACGGGCCGGGGGGCATGAGACCCGGTCCGGAAGACACACGATAGGAAACCCCGTGAAGGCACTTTCGCAGAATCGACGCCACCCCCTGATGGGGCTGGCGCTCCTCCTGCTGGGACTCCTGGTGACCGGCGGACTGTACTCCGTCGCCAGCACCGTGAATCAGGCGCAGGCGGCCACGCAGGTCACCGCGGCCGCCTCGGCTGACGATCTGTCCGAGGGCGAGAAGCTCTTCAACGCGAACTGTGCCTCCTGCCACGGCACCGGCGCCGCGGGCGGCCCCTCCGGCCCGTCGCTCGTCGGCGTCGGCGCCGCCTCCGTCGACTTCCAGGTGGGCACCGGCCGCATGCCGATGCAGATGAACGGCCCCCAGGCCATGGTGAAGCCGAACCAGTTCAACGAGGAGCAGACCGCGCAGCTCGCCGCGTACGTCGCCTCCCTCGGCACCGGCCCGGCCCTGCCCGAGGAGCAGTACCTCGACAAGGACCACGAGGACGTGAACATCGCCAAGGGCGGCGACCTGTTCCGCATCAACTGCGCCATGTGCCACAACGCGGCAGCCGCCGGCGGTGCCCTGACCCGCGGCAAGTACGCCCCGTCCCTCGAGGGCGTCTCCGAGAAGCACATCTACGAGGCCATGGAGACCGGCCCGCAGAACATGCCCGTGTTCTCCGACTCGAACCTGAAGCCCGAGGACAAGCGCGACATCATCGCCTACCTCAAGACCATCGAGAACAACGGCTCCCCCGGCGGCCTGCAGCTCGGCTCACTCGGCCCGGTCGCCGAGGGCCTGTTCATCTGGACCGCCGGCCTGGCCCTCATCATCGGCTTCATGGTCTGGCTGACCAGCCGGTCCTCCTGATCGCGCCGGCGCCCTGCGCACCGGTCCTCCGTCATCGTCATTCATCACTCGAGTAAAGGAAACAGGCATATGGGCGAGAAAGGCTACGAAGGGACCGAGCGACACTCGGACTCCCTCGAGCACTCCGGGGCGGACGCGTCCCGGTACGCCATCGAGAACCCGGGCCTTCCCCCGCACCGTCCGCGTCTGGCCGATGAGGATCCGAAGGCCGCCAAGCGCGCTGAGCGCCAGGTCTCGATCATGTTCCTCATCTCCATCGTCGGCACGGTGCTGTTCTTCATCGGCTACTTCGGCGTCGGTCAGATCGGCAACAACGAGGCGTTCTCCACGATCTTCCTGCAGAACCTCCTGCTGGGCCTCGGCACCGCACTGGCGATGCTCGGCATCGGCATCGGCATCGTGCACTGGGCGAAGACGCTCATGCCCGACCACGAGACCGTCGAGGAGCGTCACGAGATCCGCACGGAGGCCGACCGCGTCGCCGCCACCGGCATGATCACGGACATCATCGACGAGTCCCAGATCAAGCGTCGTCCGCTGCTGCGCAACACGCTGATCGGTGCGATCCTCCTGGCCCCGCTGCCCTTCATCGCCGTCTTCCGCGACCTGGACAACACGGACAACTTCGCCGACAACGCGGCGGAGAACTTCGGCCCCGAGCGCCTGCGCCACACCATGTGGGCCGAGGGCGTCCGCCTCGTCCGTGACCCCACCGGTTCGCCGATCAAGGCGTCCGACGTCACCCTGGGCTCCGCCATGCACGTGATCCCCGAGGGCCTCAACGAGGTCGAGCACGGGAAGCTGAACGAGAAGGCCAAGGCCGTGGTGCTCGTCATGCGCCTCGACCCCTCGAAGGTGCAGATCTCCCCCGGTCGTGAGGACTGGAACGTGGACGGCATCTTCGCCTACTCCAAGGTCTGCACGCACGTGGGCTGCCCGATCGCCCTCTACGAGCAGCACACCCACCACCTGCTCTGCCCCTGCCACCAGTCGACCTTCGACCTGGCCCAGGAGTGCAAGCCGATCTTCGGCCCTGCCAGCCACGCGCTGCCGCAGCTGCCGATCTCCGTGGACGACGAGGGCTTCCTCGTCGCTCAGAGTGATTTCCATGAGCCCGTCGGGCCTGTCTACTGGGAGCGTGGCTGACACCTATGAGCACCGCAGTGAAAGAGTTCCAGCCGGCCACCTCGACCGGCCGCGTCGCGAACTTCGTGGACACCCGCATGGGCATGTCCCCCATCGTCAAGTTCTTCGGCCGCAAGATCTTCCCCGACCACTGGACGTTCATGTTCGGCGAAGTGGCGCTGTACAGCTTCGTCATCCTGCTGCTGTCCGGCGCGTTCCTGACGTTCTTCTTCGATCCGTCGATGTCGCACGTCACGTACGACGGCGCCTACGCCCCGATGCGCGGCATCGAGATGTCCGCGGCCTACGCCTCGGCCCTCGACATCTCCTTCGACATCCGCGGCGGCCTCTTCATGCGCCAGCTGCACCACTGGGCGGCCCTGCTGTTCGTGGCCTCCATGTCCGTGCACATGCTCCGCATCTTCTTCACCGGCGCGTTCCGTCGCCCGCGTGAGCTGAACTGGGTCGTCGGCTGCTTCCTGCTGATGGCCGGCTGGGCCGCCGGCTTCACCGGCTACTCCCTCCCCGACGACGTGCTCTCCGGCAACGGCCTGCGCATCATCGACGGCATCCTCAAGGCCCTCCCCCTGGTCGGCTCGTACCTCTCGGCCTTCCTCTTCGGCGGAGAGTTCCCGGGCTACTCGGTCATCGGCCGCCTGTACGCGCTGCACATCATGATCGTGCCGGCTGTCATCCTGCTGCTGATCGCCGTCCACCTGTTCATGGTGGTCGTGCACAAGCACACGCAGTACCCCGGCCCCGGCCGCACCGAGAACAACGTGGTCGGCTACCCCGTCGGCCCCGTGTACGCGGCCAAGGCCGGCGGCTTCTTCTTCATCGTGTTCGGCGTGCTGGCCCTCATCGCCGGCACCGTGACGATCAACGCCATCTGGACCTACGGTCCGTACGATCCCTCCCCCGTGTCCGCGGGCACCCAGCCGGACTGGTACATCGGCCCGTTCGACGGTGCCCTGCGCCTGATGCCCGGCATGCTCGGCGACTATTCGTTCCTCTGGAACGTCCCGATGCCGTGGGGCTCCTCCGTGTCCCTCCCGATGGGCGTCCTGGCGCCGCTGATCCCGGTCGGCGTGATCCTCGTGGGCCTCATTCTGTGGCCCTGGATCGAGCGCTGGATCACCCGTGACGACCGCGAGCACCACATCCTGGACCGCCCGCGCAACGCCCCGGCGCGCACCGCGTTCGGCGTCGCCGTCATGACCATGTGGTGCACGATGTGGGCCGCGGCCTCCTCGGACCTCATCGCGACGCACTTCCACCTGTCGCTGAACGACGTCGCGTACTTCCTGCGCGCGCTGTTCTTCCTCGGCCCGGTGGTCGCCTACCTCATCACGCGCCGCGTCTGCCTGTCCCTGCAGCGCAAGGACCGGGAGACAGTCCTGCACGGCCACGAGGCCGGCGTCATCGAGATGTCCCCCGACGGCGGCTTCCACGAGCGTCACCGCCAGCTGACGGACTACGAGATGTACCGCATGGTCGCGTTCGACGAGCACCGCCCGGTCCCGGCCACCCCGGGCCGCAACGGCAAGGTCTCCGGCATGGAGAAGATGCGCTCCGGCCTGAACCGCGCGTTCTACCAGGACCGCGTCGCTCCCGTCTCCCGCGCGGAGCTTGTCGAGGCCCGCCTGCACGGCGGCCACGGCGATGCGGACCAGATCGAGGGCGCCGGGCACGACGGCGGCGCCAACCCGGAGATCAGCCGCTGAGCAGTCTGAGCTGACCCCCTCAGGAGGGGCCCCGCGCACCGATCGGTGTGCGGGGCCCTTCGTCATGCCTTGCACTGCTCGCTGGCGCCTGGCGGACGACGTCAGGCGGCCTGCCGCCGCGTCTGCCCGGCTCGACGAGGGGCGCCCGTCGTGACGGACGACGCGGGCGCCGGACGGATCACCGAGGGGCGCATGCATGGCGACCTCGTCGACGGTGCGCGCCGACCGCGTCGACGGTGCGTGCCGAGGTCGACCCTCGTGCGCTGCGGACGGGCCTGAGAGGCGGCGACGTGGTCGCTCGTTGTCCTGACCGGGGCCGCTGATCAATTCTGAGAAGGGCGGATGGCTGCCGCACGCGGTGTGAGGGCGGCGGTGGTCGGACTGGCGCAGCCGTTCGGGAAGTGCGTCGCGTCGTTCTTGCACGCTGGTGCAGCAGCGGGCGTAGGCCCATCCGTCGGGCATGGTGCGGTCGGTGGAAGCGCACTGCCGTCCCGTTGGTCGGCGGACGGTACGGGCGGGTCCGCGGTGACGCCGCGGTCGGCGAACCACTCGACGGCTCGGTGCAGGACGGTCACGGCGGTGATGGCGGTCGCGTCGTCGTGGACCTCGGTGTACGCGTCGCGGGAATGGTCGTCGATGACGGTGTGGACGAACGCGTAGCCGAGCTTGGGGTTGCGCGACGTGCTCTTCGGCTCACGCAGCGCTTCGTCACCGCCTTCGGGGTCTTGTTCGGCGACGTCCTCGGCCGCGACGACCGGTCATGCCGAGACGTCAATGCGGCATTGTCGTGCTGACCCCGTGTCTTGGAGCCAGAGCCACGAGGAGCGCCGCCGCGATGAAGACGCCCAGCATCGCTGTTCGCCGCGGCAGAGGGGCGTCGGGTGAGTGTGCGGACCTGACGACCTCGCCCGCCGCGCTGCGCGCCGACGCTTCGCCTGAGTCCTCGAACAACCTGTCCGGTCAGGACAGCTGGCCGCGTGGCCTCACGGCTGGGGGTGGGAGTGCATCAGGAGGACGAACTGCAGGGGAATGCTCCCTGGTGCGACCGGAACGCGAAAAAGCCGCGGGCCGGACCTCCCTGAGGAGATCCGGCCCGCGGCCAGTGCCGACGTCGGCGAGCTCAGTGGGCGTACTTGCCCTTGGAGAACTCGTAGACCCAGCCGTAGAGGAAGAAGATCGACAGGCCGGCGCCGATGAAGAACACCCACCAGCCGACCGCGAGGCCGGTCACGACGATCGCGCAGGCGATGCCGAGGCCCAGCGGCCACCAGCTCCAGGGGGCGAAGGTGCCGTAGGTGCCGGCGAAGTCGGCGATCTCGCCGTCCTCGTCATCCGCGGGACCCAGGCCGTACTTCCGGTCGGTGGACCGGAGGTACCAGGCGATCATCCAGCTCATCGCGCCGAGGGCGTAGATGGCGGGGATGCCGGCCCACTCGGTCCACTCGGTCCAGAAGGCGTAGAGGGTGGCGACGGCGATCAGGAATGCGCCGATGATCCAGAAGATGTTCGCGCTGACCTTCACTGGTGTGCCCTCTCTCCGAATGCCGTGTCCGTGTCGTGCTGCGGCGAGTGTGCCGACAGCTCCGGGTGGTGCAGGTCCAGCGCCGGACGCTCCGAGCGGATGCGCGGCAGCGAGTGGAAGTTGTGGCGCGGCGGGGGGCACGAGGTAGCCCACTCGAGCGAGGCGCCGAAGCCCCACGGATCGTCCACGGTGATCTTCTTGCCGAAGCGCGAGGTGATGTACACGTTCCAGAAGAACGGGATCAGCGACGCGCCGAGGACGAAGGAGAAGACGGTCGAGAAGGCGTTCATCGCCTGGAAGCCGTCCTCCACCATGTAGTCCGCGTAGCGGCGGGGCATGCCGGTGACGCCCAGCCAGTGCTGGATGAGGAAGGTGCCGTGGAAGCCCACGAACAGCATCCAGAACTGGATCTTGCCGAGTCGCTCGTTCAGCATCTTGCCGGTGAACTTGGGCCACCAGAAGAAGAAGCCGGCGAACATCGCGAAGACCACGGTTCCGAAGATCACGTAGTGGAAGTGCGCCACCACGAAGTAGGTGTCGGAGACCTGGAAGTCCATCGGCGGGGACGCCAGGATGACGCCCGTCAGACCGCCGAAGAGGAAGGTCACCATGAAGCCGAGGGTCCACAGCATGGGGTTCTCGAAGGTGATGGAACCGCGCCACATGGTGCCGATCCAGTTCACGAACTTCACGCCGGTGGGGACCGCGATGAGCATGGTCATCACCGAGAAGAACGGGAGCAGCACGGAGCCGGTCACGTACATGTGGTGGGCCCACACGGTCACGGAGAGCGCCGCGATGGCCGTCGTCGCGAAGACGAGCGACTTGTAGCCGAAGATCGGCTTGCGGGAGAACACCGGGACGATCTCGGAGACGATGCCGAAGAACGGCAGCGCGATGATGTACACCTCGGGGTGGCCGAAGAACCAGAACAGGTGCTGCCACAGGATGGCACCGCCGTTCTCCGGGTTGAAGATGTGGCCGCCGAAGCGGCGGTCCATGCCCAGCGCGAAGAGCGCCGAGGCCAGCGGCGGGAACGCCATCAGGATCAGGATGCCCGTGATGAGGGTGTTCCAGGTGAAGATCGGCATGCGCCACATCGTCATGCCCGGGGCACGCATCGTCAGGATCGTGGTGATGAAGTTGACGCCGCCCATGATCGTGCCGAAGCCCTGGAGCGCCAGGCCGAAGACCCAGAGGTCGCCGCCCACGCCGGGCGAGAACGTGGTGTCCGACAGCGGGGCGTACGCGAACCAGCCGAACGAGGCCGCGCCCTGGGGGGTGAGGAAGCCGGCGGTGGCGATGAGCGAGCCGAACAGGAAGAACCAGAAGGCCAGCGCGTTCAGTCGCGGGAAGGCGACGTCAGGGGCGCCGATCTGCAGCGGCACCAGCACGTTCGCGAAGCCCACGAAGAGCGGCGTGGCGAACATGAGCAGCATCAGGGTGCCGTGCATCGTGAACAGCTGGTTGTACTGCTCCTTCGTCTGCAGGATCTGCATGCCCGGCTCGAAGAGCTCGGCGCGGATCATGAGCGCCATGACGCCGCCCACGCAGAAGAAGACGAAGGACGTGATCAGGTACATGTACCCGAGCGTCTTGTGGTCCGTGGTCGTCAGCCAGCTGACGATGATCTTGCCCAGGGAACGGGGCACCACACGAGGCTGCGCCTGCGTGCGCACCTCATCCGTTGCGTACTCGTAAGTGGTCATCAGTGGTTACCTCCACCGCGGGGGGTCTGGAGGTCGACCTCCATCTCCCGGGCGCCGTCAGGGTTGTTGTTCGGGTTGCGGTTGTACTCGTCGCCCACCAGGCCCGGCTCCATCTCGTCGAGCTTCTGCGTGAACTCCGCCTCGTCGACGACCTCCACGTTGAACATCATCTCGGAGTGGAACTCGCCACAGAGCTCGGCACACTTGCCGTCGAAGCGGCCCAGCTCCTGCGGGGTGAGGTACAGGTGGTTGGTCTTGCCGGGGATCATGTCGCGCTTCTGGAGGAACTGCGGGATCCAGAAGGAGTGCGCCACGTCGCGGGACTTCAGCTCGAAGTGCACCGGCACGTCCTTGGGCAGGTAGAGGGTCGGCAGCGTGTCCCGGACGCCCTCCTCGCCGTTGAGCTGGGCCTGCACGCCGGAGTAGTGGGCCTGCTGGCCCTCGTACTCGTAGTTGAAGTCCCAAGACCACTGCTTGCCGTACACGGTGACGGTCAGCGGCGAGTCGTCGATGGGCTCGTCCACGGAGGCCTGGACGCGGTCGCTGAAGCCCCACAGCGTGAAGACCAGCAGGACCGGGATCAGGGTGAACATGGTCTCGATCGGCACGTTGTAGGCCGTCTGCTTCGGGAACCCCTGATCGTTCTTGCGCCGCCGGTAGGCGATCATGCACCAGATCATCGCGCCCCACGCGAGCAGGCCGATGACCAGGGCGGCGATCCAGGAGTTCACCCAGAGATCGATCAGCTCGGCGTTGTGGTTGGTGGTCTCCCGGGTGCCGGGCATCCAGCCCTGCTGGACCTCGGCGGAGCAGCCGGTCAGCACCACCAGTGCGGCGGCACCGACGGCCCCGCTCTTCAGGCGGCGGCGAGTCCGACGTCCGGCGTCATTGTGTGCTCTCACAGACGGCCTTCCTCTTCATCTCGTGTGCGATGAGCGCCCCGTCCCACGGACTCCCGCGAGATTTCGCAGGTTCCCTTCAGGTGGGCCGGGTATGCCCTGATGATTCAGGAGCCAGTCTAAGCCGACCGGGCCCCAATCGCCGCACCGTGACACGGGCGGATTCCGCCGGTCTCCCCCGCGCATCGCCCCTTGGCCGCCTCATCACGACGACGTCGGGCCAGCTCCCCGGGTGGGGAGCCGGCCCGACGTCGTCCACGGGTCAGCGGGGGCCGCGTGCGCGTCCCCGGAGTCGCCCTCGGATCAGTGGAAGGAGTCGCCGCAGGCGCAGGAGCCGCCGGCGTTGGGGTTGTCGATGGTGAAGCCCTGCTTCGAGATGGTGTCCTCGAAGTCGATCGAGGCGCCCATGAGGTAGGGCACGCTCATCTTGTCCACGATGACCTCGACGCCGTCGTAGTCGCGGACGGTGTCGCCCTCGAGCACGCGCTCGTCGAAGTAGAGCTGGTAGATGAGGCCGGAGCAGCCGCCGGGCTGGACGGCCACGCGCAGGCGCAGGTCGGTGCGCCCCTCCTGATCGAGCAGCGCGCGGACCTTGTTCGCGGCGACCTCGGTGAGCTCGACCTCGTGCGGGGGAAGGCCCGCGGCGTTCTCGGTGGCGCCGATCTCGACGCCGGTCTCCTCTGCGGACAGTGCCATCCTGACCTCCTGGTTGGGGGTGGGGGCGTCGGGGATGCCGACGCCGGTGGGGTCGTCCGGCTCAACAACGCCGGACGGCGGGGCATTCCCGCTGCAGGTTCTCAGCGGGAGAGGCCGGCGAGCCAGAGGGCCTCGGCCACGATCGCGTTGCGGAAGTCCCCGAGGTGCAGGGACTCGTTGGCGGAGTGTGCACGGGAGTCCGGGTCCTCCACGCCGGTGATGAGGATCGTCGCCTCCGGGAAGACCTCCTTGAGGTCGGCGGTGAACGGGATGGACCCGCCGAGGCCGGTCTCCTTGGGCTCCACGCCCCACGCCGCGCCGAGCGCCTCCAGCATGGCGGCCGCGTGGGGCGCGGAGGTGTCGGTGGAGAAGGGCTGGCCGAACTCGCCCGCCTCCACGGTGATCTCCGCGCCGAGCACCGCGGCGGACTGCGCCTCGAGGTGCTCCTTGAGCGCCGCGAAGGACGCCGCAGGGTCCATCCCGGGGCCGAGGCGCAGGGAGAACTTGGCGCGCGCCTGCGGCTGCATCGTGTTCGAGGACTGGGCCACACTCGGGACGTCGATCCCGATGACGCTCAGGGCCGGGGCGTTCCACAGTCGGTCGGCGAGGGCGCCCGTCCCGGCGAGGGTCACGGAGTCCAGGAGCCCGGAGTCGGCGCGGAACACGTCCTCCGGGTACTCGAGGGAGGCCGTGTGGCGCGGCTCGAGGCCGGGCACCGCCACAGCGCCGTGCTCGTCGTGCAGGGTGGCGACGAGGCGGGAGAGCAGGACGACGGCGTCCAGGACGGGGCCGCCGAACATGCCGGAGTGCACGGCGTGGTCGAGCACGCGCACGGTCACGGTGCCGTCGACGAGCCCCCGCAGCGAGGTGGTCACCGCCGGCTCCCCCACGGCCCAGTTGGAGGAGTCCGCCACCACGATCGCGTCGGCGGCGAGGCGGTCGCGGTGCTTCTCCAGGAAGGGGCGGAAGGTGGGAGAGCCGGCCTCCTCCTCCCCCTCGATGAACACGCGCACGCCGACGCCGGCGTCGGGAAGGGCCTCATCCAGCGCGGCGAGGGCGGCGATGTGGACCATGATCCCCGCCTTGTCGTCGGCCGCGCCGCGGCCGTAGAGGCGCCCGTCCTTCTCCGTCGCCGTGAGCGGCGGGGTGTCCCAGAGCGACTCGTCACCGAGGGGCTGGACGTCGTGGTGGGCGTACAACAACACGGTGGGCTTGTCAGCGGCGGCGGGGCGCTCGCCCAGCACGGCGGGGCCGCCGGGCCGGCCGTCCTCGCGCGTCTCGGTCACGACCTCGACGCCCTGCAGCCCGGCCCCGCGGAGGAGGTCGGCGACCTCCTGGGCGGAGCGCTCGAGGTCCTCGCGGGGAGCGGAGTCCCAGGCGATGCCCGGGACGGCCACGAGGTCCTTCAGCGTCTGGAGGGTCTGCGGGAAGCGGCGGTCCACGGCGGCGCGGACGGCGGCCACGAGCTCGGCGTCGAGGGACTGCGGCGCGGAGCCGGCGGAGGCGGCGGGGATCTGTTCGGTCATGCACCCAGCCTAGCGACGGCCCCGCCGCACTAGACTGGCTCGGTGTTCACTCGCAGGAAGTCCTCCCCGACCGCCGAGCCCCCGGCCGCCCCGGCCCCCCACGGCTCGACCGCCCACACCGGCGCCGACCGCGCACAGGGCAAGTCCACGCCCACGCCGCGGCGCCGCGACCAGGAGGCCGCCCGCCGCCGCCCCCTCGTCCCAGCGGACCGCCAGGCCGCGAAGAAGGCGCAGCGCGACGCGGCACGCCAGGAGCGCATGCGCCAGCGCGTCGCCCTCGAGACCGGGGATGAGCGCGGACTTCCGGCACGGGACCGGGGCCCTCAGAAGCGCTGGGTCCGCGACCTCGTGGACGCCCGCACCGGGGTGGGCGAGTGGCTCATGCCCATCGTCTTCCTCTACCTGCTGCTCATGCTCGTGCCGGGGCAGCAGTTCCAGATCATCCTCATGCTGAGCCTCTACGCGGTGGTGGCCCTCGTGATCGTG
Organism: Micrococcus sp. M4NT; assembly: GCF_033790745.1. NCBI lineage: Bacteria > Bacillati > Actinomycetota > Actinomycetes > Micrococcales > Micrococcaceae > Micrococcus > Micrococcus sp. M4NT. Next base: position 102,628 of record NZ_JAMYEH010000002.1, on the reverse strand, counting down.
GACAGCGTGATCCTCTCCCGCCAGGTGAAGCGGGGCCTCACGGCGCGCTTCGGCACGCCCGAGCCCGGCACCCGCATGTACGGCGTCATGCGGGGGCTGCAGTTCCGCCGCCTGCGCCTGCCCAAGCCACAGGTCACCCGCGGTCAGCACCCCGCCTGAGCCACTCCGTCAGCCACGACGACGGCGCCGCGCCCCGCGAGGGGCGCGGCGCCGTCGTCGTCCGGGTCTCGCACAGGCCGGGGCACCCCCGGGCTGCAGCGGTGCCGGCCTCGAGCCGGAGGGATCAGGCGCGCAGCGACCGGCCGAGACCGGCGGTGATCCGACCGGCCCAGAACGGCCCCTCGTAGAGGAACGCGGTGTAGCCCTGCACGAGCTGCGCCCCGGCGTCCAGGCGTTCGAGGACGTCGTCGGCGTCGGTCACACCGCCCACGCTGATGACCGCCGTCTCCGCGGGCAGGGCCGCGCGCAGGACCCGCAACACCTCGACGGAGCGCGCCGTGAGCGGGGCCCCGGAGAGGCCGCCCGCCCCGAGCGACTCCACGTGCGCCGCGTCCGCGGTGAGTCCGTCGCGCGTGATCGTGGTGTTGGTGGCGATCACGCCGTCGAGGCCCAGCCGGGCGGCCATGGCGGCCACCTCGCGCACGTCCTCGTCGGCGAGGTCCGGGGCAATCTTCACGGCGAGCGGCACGCGGCGCCCGGCGACGGCGCGGTCCGCCTCGTCCCGCACGGCGGCCAGCAGCGGCTCGAGCGCCGAGATCTCCTGGAGCTGCCGCAGGCCGGGTGTGTTGGGCGAGGAGACGTTCACCGCGAGGTAGTCCGCATGGGGGGCGAGCAGCCGCGTGGAGGCACGGTAGTCCTCAGCGGCGTCCTCGAGCGGCACCACCTTGGACTTGCCGATGTTCACGCCAAGGACAGGGCGCACCTCGCCGAAGCGGCGCTCCAGCGTGGCCCGCGTGCGCGCGAGGCGGGGCGCGACGGCGGCCGCGCCGTCGTTGTTGAACCCCATGCGGTTCACGAGCGCCCGGTCCTCGGGAAGGCGGAAGAGGCGGGGACGGGGATTGCCCGGCTGCGGCTGCGCCGTGATGGTGCCGACCTCGACGTGGCCGAAGCCGAGGTCCGCGAGGGCCGCCGTGCCGCGCCCCTCCTTGTCGAACCCGGCGGCGAGGCCGAAGGGCGTGGGGAACCGCAGCCCCATGACGGTGCGGGCGAGCAGCGGATCCGGCCGGAACGCGGAGCGGAGGGCGGCCGAGGCGCCGGTCCGCTCGGCGGCGCGGATCGCTTGGAATCCGCGGTGGTGGGCGTCCTCCGCGTCCATGCCGGCGAACACGGCGCGGAAGAACGGCGGGTAGAGGCGCGGCGCGCGGGAGGTCAGGAGGGCGTCGATTCCGGTCTTCGGGTCGGGCAGCTGCATGCCGCCCATGATCGCACGGGCGGCTCCCCCCGGAGCGGCACCGACATCCCCGCCGGCCCCCCCTGCCTAGAGTGGAGCCATGTCCCCCGGCGACCCCGACTCCGCCCCTCCCACGTCGGACGACGTCGCCCTCCCCGCCGCCGGCCCGGACGCGACCCGCCCGGACGCGGCCTTGCTCGAGGATGCCCCGGGCGGCGGATGGGTGCCGGACCTGATGGAGGGCTTCGAACGCCGGACCCTGGGGCTGGAGGTGGACGAACAAGGCCAGAACCTTGTCACAGTGGTCCGCCCGGGGGGCTCTCGGGGGGACGGGCGCCGCGCCGTCCTCGCCGTGCACGGCTGGAGCGACTACTTCTACAACGCCCCGCTGGCCCACGCGTTCGAGGAGGCCGGGTACGCCTTCCACGCGGTGGACCTGCGCCACTACGGCCGATCCCTGCGACCGGGGCAGACCCCCGGCTGGACGGATGACCTCGCCCGCTATGACGCCGACCTCGACGCCGCTCTCGCGGTGCTCGCCGAGGACCACCCGCTGCCGCCCGTGCTCCTGGCCCACTCCACGGGCGGGCTGATCGCCGCGCTCTGGGCGGACCGGCACCCCGGCCGGGCCGCCGCCCTCGTGCTCAACAGCCCGTGGCTCGAGATGCAGGGCAGCACGGGCGTGCGCCTCATGGCCAGGGCGGTGGTGGACCCCGTCTCGGCCCTGCAGCCGTACGCCATGCTCAAGCTCCCCCGAATAGACCACTACTGGCGCACTCTCTCGGACGCGGCGGACGGCGAGTGGGACCTGCATCCGCTCTGGCGGCCCCGGTGGGCCTTCGACGTGCCGGCCGCCTGGCTGGGCGCCGTCCTCGCCGGCCACCGGACGGTGGCCGCGGGGCTCGACGTCCGGGAGCCGGTCCTCGTGCACGTGGCCGGGCGGGGACATCGCGGCACGCGCTACGGGGAGGCCATGCGCTCGGCGGACATCGTGCTCAATCCGGTGAGCATGGCGCGCCGGGCCCTGCGGCTGGGCGACCGGGTCATGGTGCAGCGCCACCCGGACGCGCTGCACGACGTCTTCGCCTCCCCCGCTCCCGTCCGGCGGGCCGCCGCGGCGGAGACCCTGCGCTGGCTGTCGGCCTACGCGCCGCCGCGCGCGTGAGGCCCCGGGCTCAGCCCGCGCCGGGCGCGTCCACCGCGCCGCCGTACCGCCGGTCGCGTCGGGCGTAGGCCTCGACGGCGTCCCACAGGGTGCGCCGGTCGACGTCGGGCCAGAGCACGTCCAGGAAGAGCAGCTCGGCGTAGGCCGACTGCCACAGGAGGTAGTTGGAGAGCCGCTGCTCCCCGGAGGTGCGCAGGAAGAGGTCCACGTCCGGGGTGACGTCGATCCCCCGCTCCCCCGCGCGGTAGGCCCGGTCGAGCCAGCGCGTGATGGTGTCCTCGCGGATGTCGCCGGGGCGCATCCGGCCAGCGGCGACCTCCTCGGCCAGGGCCTGGACGGCGTCGGTGATCTCCGCGCGTGAGCCGTAGTTGACGCACATGTGCAGCGTGGTGCCCGTGTTGTGCCGCGTGAGCTCCTCGGCCTCGCGCAGCTCCTTGATCACGGAGGTCCACAGCCGTGGCGCACGTCCGTTCCACCGGATCCGCACGTTCCATGAGTGCAGCGTGTCCCGCTGCCGACGCAGCACGTCCCGCGAGAACCCCATGAGGAAGCGCACCTCGTCCGGGGAGCGCTTCCAGTTCTCGGTGGAGAACGCATAGGCGGAGACGTGGCCGATCCCGAGGTCCACAGCCCCGGCGACGACGTCGAGCAACGCCGCCTCGCCGGCGCGGTGGCCATCGGTGCGCGGCAGGCCGCGCTGGTTGGCCCAGCGACCGTTGCCGTCCATCACGATCGCCACGTGGCGCGGGATGAAGCGCGGGTCGATCCGCGGGGCCGTGGCGCCCGACGGATGCGGCGGGGGCGTGAGGCAGGGGCTGGGCGGGACGGTCATGCGCTCCTCTCGGCGGGAGGCCGGGCGGGACGGGGCGGCGTCGGGCCCGTGATGCCCTGGTCCAGGACGGACAGGGAGACGAGCCGCCGCTCGGCGTGGTACTGCAGGTAAGCGGACACGATACCGGCCGCCTCCCGCTGCGCGGCCTCCCCCGCGGCGTCCACGACGTCCCAGTCCCCCTGCGCGAGCGCGCCGAGCAGGGCCAGCGTCTCCGGAGCCGGGTGGGAGGAGCCGGGAGGCCGGCAGTGCAGGCACACCGCCCCGCCGAGGCCGACGTTCACCGCGGCGTGGGGGCCGGGCCGGCCGCAGCGCGCGCACGCCGAGAACGACGGCGCCCAGCCGGCCTGGGCGAGGGACCGCAGCACGAACGAGTGGAGGATCATCCGCGGGGCGTGGGCCCGGCGTGCCAGCGCCGCCACGGCCCCGTGGAAGAGGCGGTACTGGGCCGCCCGCCCGACGTCGTCGACCGCGGCGATCCGCTGGACCGTCTCAGCGAGCGCGGCGGCGGCGGTGAAGGCGTCGTAGTCCGCGGCGAGCGCGCTGCCGTAGGGGTGGAGCAACTGCGCCTGTGTGATCGTCTGCAGCTCGCCCCGGCCGCGCGCCACCTGGAGGGTGGAGTGCATGAAGGGCTCCACTACGGAGCCGAAGCGCGACGACGCCTTCCGCACGCCCTTGGCGACGGCGCGCACGATCCCGTGCTCGGGGGTGAGCGCCTCGACGATCCGGTCGGCCTCCCCCAGGTCCCGGGTGCGCAGCACGATGGCCTCGGTGCGATACGAGTTCGCCGCGAAGCCGCCGTGCCGCGCCCCCGAGGAGCGCCGGGTGGAGCCGGTCACCCGATCATCATGCCCGCATGGCGCGGTTGACCGCCGAGACGAGGGCCTTGAGGGAGGCCGTCGTCGTGTTGTGGTCCAGGCCGACGCCCCACAGGACGCGGTCGCCGACCGTCGCCTCGACGTACGCGGCGGCCATGGCGGAACCGCCTTCGGAGAGGGCGTGCTCGGTGTAGTCGAGCACCCGGACGTCCGTGCCGTCCTGGGCGAGGATGGCGAGGAAGGCGTCGATCGGGCCGTTGCCCGTGGCAGTGCGGGTCTCCACCCGGCCGTCGACGGCGAGCTCGACGGTCATGCGGAAGCCGCCGTCCTCGTCCGAGGCGGACTCCACGGAGCCGATCCGGTAGCGGCCCCAGCGGGCCGCGGCGTCCTCGGCGGGCAGGTACTCGTCCTGGAAGACCTTCCAGAGGTCGGCGCCCGAGACCTCGCCGCCCTGGGCGTCGGCGAGCTCCTGGATGACGTGGGAGAACTCGATCTGCGCCCGGCGCGGCAGGTCCAGCTTGTGCTCCGACTTGAGCAGGTAGGCCACGCCGCCCTTGCCGGACTGCGAGTTCACGCGGATCACGGCCTCGTAGGAGCGGCCGATGTCCCGCGGGTCGATCGGCAGGTACGGGACGCCCCACTCGAGCTCGTCCACGTGGGTCCCGGCCTCAGCGGCGCGGCGCTCCATGTCCTCGAAGCCCTTCTTGATGGCGTCCTGGTGGGAGCCGGAGAAGGCGGTGAACACGAGGTCGCCGCCCCAGGGGGCACGCTCGGGGACCGGGAGCTGGTTGCAGTACTCCACGGTGCGGCGGATGTGGTCCATGTCCGAGAAGTCGATCATCGGGTCGATCCCCTGGGAGAAGAGGTTCATGCCCAGGGTCACGAGGTCCACGTTGCCCGTGCGCTCGCCGTTGCCGAAGAGGCAGCCCTCGATCCGGTCCGCGCCGGCCAGGTAGCCCAGCTCGGCGGCGGCGACGCCGGTGCCGCGGTCGTTGTGGGGGTGCAGGGAGAGGATGACGGCGTCCCGGTGCTCGAGGTTCCGGTGCATCCACTCGATGGAGTCCGCGTACACGTTGGGGGTGGCCATCTCCACGGTGGCGGGCAGGTTGAGGATCATCTTCCGATCCGTGGACACCTCGAGGACGGTGGCGACCTCGTCCGAGATGCGCCGGGCGAACTCCAGCTCGGTGCCCGTGTAGGACTCCGGCGAGTACTCGTAGGTGATCTCGGTGCCGGAGAGCTGCTCCTCGAACTTCTTCACCAGGCGCGCGCCGGAGGTGGCGATGTCCACGATGCCGTCCTCGTCCTGGCGGAAGACGACGCGCCGCTGCAGCACGGAGGTGGAGTTGTAGAGGTGCACGATGGCCCGGTCGGCACCCTCGAGCGACTCGAAGGTGCGCTCGATCAGGTGCTCGCGGGCCTGCGTGAGGACCTGGATGGTGACGTCGTCCGGGATGTGGTCGCCCTCGATGAGCTGGCGGACGAAGTCGAAGTCGGTCTGCGAGGCGGACGGGAAGCCGACCTCGATCTCCTTGAAGCCCATGCCGACGAGCAGCTGGAACATACGCAGCTTGCGCTCGGGGCCCATGGGGTCGATCAGGGCCTGGTTGCCGTCGCGCAGGTCCACGGCGCACCACAGCGGCGCCGTCTCGATGACCTTGTCCGGCCAGGCGCGGTCCGGCAGCACGACCTCGATCTGATCCTGGAACGGGACGTACTTGTGGAACTTCATCCCCGACGTCTTCTGCAGGTGGGCGCTCATGCGTGTTCTCCCTCGACGTGCGCGCCGCGGCGCGCGATCTGTGGCTGGTCGGTGGCCGGACCGGGAGGTCAAGGGCTCCGCACGGGGTGTCCGGTCCGGTGGGAGGCATCCTGCCTCCGCGTGCGCTCAGGCGGCGTCGATCGCGGCCTGGCACGGGGACCCCGTGCGGCCGGGAAGTAGCAGGCGGGCCGTGGCCGACGCCGTCGTCTCGAGGCGGAGGGACATGCCCCGACCCTAGCACCGAGGTGGGCCGGGCCACAGGAGGCCGTCCCCGTGTGACGCACGACGACGGCGGCCCGCTCCGGCGCGGATACGACACCGCCCGCCCAGGCAGGAAGCCGGGGCGGGCGAAGAAGATGCCACAGGGGCTCAGTTGACGTAGAACGGTGCCTGGCGCGTGATGGTCTGCGTCGCGCCGCTGGGCAGTCGATAGGTGACCGTACGGACGGAGACGGCGGCGGCCGCGAGCTGGGTGCGTGTGTCCGTCAGGCCGTTGACCGTCGCGTAGTAGGTCAGCGACGGGGTGGCACCGCCGCCGGCCGTCTGGGCCACGTAGGTGTGCGGATGCTGACCGTCCGTCACGCCCGTCGCGAAGAGGTAGCTCTTGCACGTGCCGTCCGCGTTGTAGGTCGGGGCGGGCAGCAGGGAGGTCGGCACAACGCCGTTCTGCGTGGCGGCCGTGTAGGTGAACTCCCACGCCTTGCTGACCCCGAAAGTGCCCGTGTAGTTGGGGTAGTTGTTCTTGAAGGCGGTGGCGTACCGGCTGAAGTCGTAGTCGAACCAGTTGCGGGTCATGGCCCCCGTGGCGCCGTTGGCCGGGTCCCACACCTTCGCGACGGGCGACCCGGTGCGCTGGTAGAAGCTGATGTCCTTGTCGGTCCGGGTGGTCTTGGCCGTCCAGCGGCACCCGGTGATGGCCCCGTAGCTGGATCCGCACACGTTCTTGGTGTCCTTGACGTGGGAGTTGCCGAGGTCGTAGAAGCCCGGCCCGCGACCCCCGTTCACCGAGTCGTCGCGCGCCATGAAGATGAACGACTGGGTCATGCTGACGATCACGGCGTCCGCCGGGATGTTCATGACGTTCATCCACGTGCCGTTGAAGTCGAACATCTGCGTGGTGGTGCCAGAGGTGGCGGCGCCCCAGCCATAGGTGAGCTCCGCGTATGCCTCGATCTTCGGCGTGCAGTTCGAGGGAGAGCTGATCGCATAGGCCGGGGCGGCGGCGACACCTGCGATGGCAGGCACGGACCAGGCCAACCCTTGAGAGACGCGCCGGCGTGACACGGAGTGATCAGAGCGGTGGGACGAGGTTGATTTGTTGTCCATCGGTTCACCTCATGTGGTGGCGGAGACAGTTCTTGGTGTTCCAGGCGGGCGCATCTCGCAAGCCATATCCGTGCTGAGACGCGCATGTTCCACACCTGAGAGGGGACTCTTGCACACCTGAGGTTAGCAGGAGATTCCAGGGACCGTGACCCTTCCGGAATGGCGTGCCTCCCACTGGGCCTCGGGCTCAGAAGCCGAGTCGGCCGAGCTGCTTCGGATCGCGCTGCCACTCCTTGGCGACCTTGACCCGCAGGTCCAGGTGCACCTTGGTGCCGAGCATCCGCTCGATGCCCGCCCGCGCCTGCGCGCCGATCTCGCGCAGGCGGGAGCCGCCCTTGCCGATGATGATGCCCTTCTGGCTGTCCCGCTCGACGAAGAGGTTCGCCCACACGTCCATGAGGGGCCGGTCCTCGGGGCGGTCCTCACGCAGGGCCATCTCCTCGACCACCACGGCCACGGAGTGCGGCAGCTCGTCGCGCACGCCCTCCAGGGCCGCCTCGCGGATGAGCTCGGCGACCATGACGGCCTCCGGCTCGTCCGTGAGCTCGCCGTCGGGGTACAGCGGCGGCCCCTCGGGCAGCAGCTCCGCCAGGACGGTCTCCACGTCCTCCACCTGGCGGCCCGCCACCGCGGAGACCGGCACCACCGCGGCGAAGCCCTTCCCGCCGTTCTCCGGGCCGAGCACCTCGTCGCCCAGCGCGGTGACGGCCAGCAGCTGCTCGGCCACCTGCGCCGGGTCGGTCTTGTCCGTCTTGGTCACGATCGCCACCACGGGCGTCCGGCGCAGGGCGGCCAGCTGCTGGGCGATGAAGCGGTCCCCCGGGCCGATCTTCTCGTCGGCGGGCAGGCAGAAGCCCACCACGTCCACCTCGGAGAGCGTCTCCTGCACCAGGGCGTTGAGCCGCTCGCCCAGCAGGGTCCGAGGGCGGTGCAGGCCGGGGGTGTCCACCAACACGAGCTGGAAGTCCGGCCGGTGCACGATCCCGCGGATGGTGTGCCGCGTCGTCTGCGGCTTGGAGGAGGTGATGGCCACCTTCTCCCCCACGAGCGCGTTGGTGAGCGTGGACTTGCCGGCGTTCGGCCGCCCCACGAGGCAGGCGAAGCCGGAGCGGTGGCCCTCCGGGACGAGCGGGGGCAGCAGGGAGGTCATGGGGATCCTTCGGGTTGGGCCGCGCGGTCGCCCGGCCATGGCGCTCGGCCCCGTCACGCGAGGCCGAGGGGTTCAGTGGGCGGCAGGGTCCACCGCGGTGGAGCCGTGCGGCTCCTCGTCACGGCGACGTACACGCGGGGGGCGGTCCTCGGTCTCGATCACGCGCAGCCGGTCCACGCGGTTGCGGCGCGGCTCGAGCGCGGCGGCGACGATGACGAGACCCTGGACGGTGACCTGGGAGCCGCGGATCGGCACGCGGCCGAGCTCCTTGGCCAGGAGGCCGCCCACGGTGTCGACGTCGTCGTCCTCGTGATCCTCCGGCTCGGGGAGGTCGAACTCCTCGCGGAAGTCCCCGATGCCCATGCGGGCGTCCACCGAGTACACGCCGGGCTCGATCACCTCGACCTCGGGGCGGTCCGGGAGGTCGTCCTCGTCGTAGATCTCGCCGACGATCTCCTCGATGAGGTCCTCCAGGGTCACGAGCCCGGCGGTGCCGCCGTACTCGTCCACCACGATGGCCACATGTGTCGACTCGCGCTGCAGCTCCTGCAGCAGGCCGGCCACCGACTTGGAGTCCGGGACGAAGCGCACGTCCCGCATCCATCCGGTCACGGGATCGCCCGAGGCCGCGCCCTCGTGGTGGAGGGCCCGGGTGACGTCCTTGAGGTAGAGCATGCCCCGCACGTCGTCGGCGTCCTCGCCGATCACCGGCACGCGGGAGCAGCCCGAGCGCAGGAAGAGGTCCATGGACTGGGCGAGGGTGTGGTCGTCGTCGATCGTGACGACGTCGGTGCGCGGCACCATGACGGAGCGGACGATGGTGTCGTTCATGGAGAACACGGACTGGATGAGCTCGGCCTCGGAGTCGGCCAGCACGTCCGCGTCGTGAGCGCGCGCCACGACTTCCCGGAGGTGACGCTCCTCGAAGTCGTCCTCCTCGTTCACCTCGTCGTCCCCCCGGCGGCGGTCCTGGCCGAGCCGCGTGCCGATCGGACCGAGGGCGCGCCGCAGACCCCACACGAGGCCTGCGGTACGGCGGGCGACGGCGGTCTCGTTGCGGGAGCCGATCGGCCGCGGGCTCCACACGCCCAGCAGGGCGGCCGTCGCCACGAGCACGAGGGCGGCCACCCCGACGGCGGCCCACACGCCCTCCAGCACCCACACGGCAGCGGCCGTCAGGCACACGGCGCCGAGCGCCTCGGTGATGAACCGCCACACGCGCAGGGCGCCGAGGTGCGCGTCCCGTTCCGCCGTCACCTCGAGGATGCGGGACCGGGGATGCTCGCGGAGGACCTCCTCGGCCTCGCGGCGCGAGATGTACGTGAGGGCGGAGTCGGCGAGGGCCAGCACCCACGTGAAGGCGATGAAGACGACGAAGAGCGCGGCGAGCGCGACGGGGGTGAACATGGCGGGCGGGATCAGTCCTCGATGGTGGGGGCCGGGGCGGGGCGGCCGAGGAACTCGCTCACGAGCCGGTCCTGGAGCTCGAACATCTCGACGCGGTCCTCCTCGTCCATGTGGTCGTAGCCCAGCAGGTGGAGCATGCCGTGCGTCAGCAGCAGCATCAGCTCGTCGTCGCGGGTGTGCCCGCCGCGCGCGGCCTGCTCGGCCGCCACCTCGGGGCACAGCACGACGTCGCCGAGCACGCCTTCGCTCGGCGCCTCGGGGGCGCCGGGGGTGATCTCGTCCATCGGCAGGCTCATGACGTCCGTGGGCCCGGGCAGGTCCATCCACTCCTCGTGGAGCTGGGCCATCCGGTCCGCGTCCACCACGGTCACGGCGGTCTCGGCCAGCTCGTGGACGTGCAGCCGGGCATAGACGTGGCGGGCCATGCCCAGCAGGTCCCGCTCCGGGACGTCGATCCCGGACTCGTTGACGATCTCAATGGCCACGGCCGCGGCGTCCTTTCGTCGTGGTCCGCGCGTCGGCGGCTGCCTGGTGGTCGTAGGCGTCCACGATCGCGCTGACGAGGGCGTGGCGCACGACGTCGGAGGAGTCGAACCGGACCATCTCGATCCCGTCCACCCCCTCGAGCACGTCCACGGCCTCGGCCAGGCCGGAGGTGACACCCCGGGGCAGGTCCACCTGGGAGGTGTCCCCCGTGATCACCATCCGGGCGCCGAAGCCCAGGCGGGTGAGGAACATCTTCATCTGCTCGCCCGTGGTGTTCTGCGCCTCGTCGAGGATCACGAACGCGTCGTTCAGGGTGCGGCCGCGCATGTACGCCAGCGGGGCCACCTCGATCACGCCGGACTCCATGAGCCGCGGAATCGACTCCGGCTCGATCATGTCGTGCAGCGCGTCGTAGAGCGGGCGCAGGTAGGGGTCGATCTTCTCGTTGAGTCCGCCCGGCAGGAAGCCGAGCCGCTCCCCGGCCTCGACGGCCGGGCGGGTCAGGATGATCCGCGTGACCTCCTTGGCCTGGAGGGCCTGCACGGCCTTGGCCATGGCCAGGTAGGTCTTGCCGGTGCCGGCCGGGCCGAGCCCGAACACCACGGTGGAGCGGTCGATCGCCTCGACGTAGTCCTGCTGGTGGAGCGTCTTGGCGCGGATCTTGCGGCCGCGGCCGGAGAGGATCGAGTCCAGGTGCAGGGCGCCGGCGCCCACGCGGCCTCCGCGGACGAGGTTCACCACCTGCTCCATCACCTCGGGGGTGACGGCGGCGTCACGGCGTGCGATGGAGCGCAGGTCCTCCACGACGCGGCGCACCGCGGCGACGTCCGGCGCGGGACCGGAGAGGTCGAGCCGCTGGTCCCGCACGGACAGGCCCACCGCCGGGAACACGCCGCCGAGGATGCGCAGCAGAGCGTCCTGGGGACCGAAGGCGCGGACCATGAGGTCGGCGGTCTCGAACTGGACGGACTCCTCTGCGGAGTCCGGGGGGAGGACGGCGGGAACGGTCACGAGGGGCGGATCACCTGTTCGGTCGGGGGCGGGATGCTCGGGTCTAGTCTAGGCGGACGGCCGGGCGCGGGACGGGCCCCTCACCAGCGGCCGAGCCGGTGCTCGAGCACGGCCAGTGCGGCGGGGCCGGCCGTCGAGGCGCGCAGCACGTGGGGTCCGAGCCGCACCGGGTGCGCCCCGGCGTCCCGGCACGCGTCCAGCTCGGCGGGCGAGATCCCGCCCTCCGGGCCGACCAGCACGGCGATCTCCTCGGCCCCGGCCCACGCGGCCTCCGGAAGGGCACCCAGCCCGTCCGCGGCGTCCTCGTGGAGCACGAGGAGCACGCGTCCCTCCCGCGCCAGGGACGCCGCGCCCGTGCCGGAGACGGGCTCGCGCACCTCGGGCACCCGCGCCCGGCGGGCCTGCTTGGCCGCGGCGTGGGCGGTGTCGGCCCACTTCTGCCGGGCCTTGGCGGCCTTGGGACCCTTCCACCGCACGATCGAGCGCTCCGCCTCCCACGGGACCACGGCGTGGACCCCGAGCTCCACGGCCGCCTGGACCGCCATGAGGTCGCGGTCACCCTTGGCCAGGGCCTGGACGAGCACGAGGCGCGGCGCGGGATCGGGCTCCTCGTCCACCTCGTCGAGCCGCACGTCGACGGCGTCGGGGGAGGCGGCCAGCACCGTCCCGTGGCCGCGGCGGCCGGAGCCGTCCGCCACGAGCACGGACTCCCCCGGGGCAAGGCGCATCGCGGCGGCGGCGTGCCGGGCCTCGGAGCCCGTGAGGGTCACGGTGGCCCCGGCGGCCGCTCCCTCGAGCGCCCCCGCCGCCAGGTGGAACAGCGGCGCGGTCACAGGTTCTTCAGGTTCTCCCGCAGGCGGGCGAACACGCCCCGCTGCTGCGGGGCGCCGTGGACCACGTCCTCGCCGCGGACCTCGGCCAGGCGCGTGAGGAGCTCGCGCTCCTCGCCGGTGATGTCCGTGGGGGTGGTGACGACCACGTCCACCTTGAGGTCGCCGCGACCGGAGCCGCGCAGCCGGCCCACGCCGAGGCCGTGCAGCGTCTCCACGTGCCCGGACTGGGTGCCCGGCTCCAGGGTCACGCTCTGCTTGCCGTCCAGGGTGTCGAGGGTGATGCTCGTCCCGAGGGCGGCGGCGGCCATCGGGACCGTCACGGTGGTGGCCAGGTGGTCGCCCTCGCGGCGGAAGACGGGGTCCGGGCGCACGGCGATCTCCACGTAGAGATCGCCGTTCGGGCCGCCGGCGGGGCCGGCCTCTCCGCGGCCGGCGAGGTGGATGCGGGTGCCGTCGTCCACGCCGGCGGGGATGCGCAGGGTGAGGGGGCGCTCCGTGCGCACTCGTCCCTGGCCCGAGCACTCGGTGCAGGGGGTGGGGATCACGGTGCCGAAGCCGCGGCACGCCGGGCACGCCTCGGTGGCCATCACGGTGCCGAGCATCGAGCGCATCGGCCGCTGCACCATGCCGCGGCCGTGGCAGGTCTCGCAGGTCTCGGGGTCGGTGCCGGGCTCGCAGCACGAGCCCTCGCATCGCTCGCAGCGCACGGCCGTGTCCAGGTGGAGGGTCTGCTCGCTGCCGAACACGGCGTCCTTGAGGTCGATCTGCGCGGTGACGAGCGCGTCCTGGCCCCGGCGCGTCCGGCTCGCGGGGCCCCGGCCGGCGCCGCCCGCCGCGGACATGAAGGTCTCGAAGATGTCGGCGAAGCCGCCACCGCCGAAGCCGCCGAAGCCGCCGCCGAACCCGGCGGAGCCGTTCTCGTTGCCGGTGGTGTCGTAGCTGCGGCGCTTGTCCTCGTCCGAGAGGACCTCGTAGGCGTGGGAGATGCGCTTGAACTGCTCCGCGGCCTCCGGGCTGGGGTTCACGTCCGGGTGGTGGGTGCGCGCCAGCTTGCGGTACGCGCGGCGGATCTCCTCGGTGCTGGCGTCGCGGCTGACGCCGAGGGTCTCGTAGTGGTCGGACACGGTGGGGGCACTTCCTTCGCGGGGGTCGGGGTCGACGCGGGCGTCGAGGTCAGGGGGTGAGGATGCGGGAGAGGTAGCGGGCGATCGCGCGGACGGAGGCCATGGTGCCGGGGTAGTCCATGCGCGTGGGGCCCACCACGCCCACCTTGGCGACGGCGCCCGGCCCATAGGCGGCGGCCACCACGGAGGTGTCCGCGAGCGAGCCGGCGTTCTCGGAGCCGATCCGCACGGACACCCCGTGCGCGTCCTGCTCCATCTCCGTGAGCAGGCGCAGCAGCACCACCTGCTCCTCGAGGGCCTCCAGGATCGGTCCGATCGAGGCGCCGAAGTCCCCCGTGGAGCGGGCCAGGTTGGCGGTGCCCGCCATGACGATCCGGTCCTGTCGGCCCGCCTCCAGGAGGCTGCGCACCGCGCTGACGAGCGCGTCCGCCGTGGGACGCTGCTCCGGCGGCACACCCGTGACGGCTGCGTCCAGCAGGGCGGCGGCCTGCCCGGCCCCTCGGCCGATCATCGCCTGGAGCAGGAGCAGGCGCAGCGCGGCGAGGTCCTCCTCCGCCACGAGACGCTCGAGTGGGACCACCCGCTGGTCCACCCGGCCGGTGGAGAGGATGAGCACGGCGAGCACGCGCGTGGGCGTCAGGGAGACGAGCTCGAGGTGGCGCACGGTCGAGCCGTCCTCGTGCGGGAACTGGGCGACGGCCACCTGGTGGGTCAGCTGGGCGAGGAGGCGCACGGTGGCCTCCATCATGTGCTCCGTGTCCTGCTCCGAGTCCAGCAGTGCCTGCACGGCTCGGCGCTCGGCCGGAGAGAGGGGCTTGACCTCGGAGATGCGGTCCACGAACACGCGGTAGCCCTTGTCCGTGGGCACCCGCCCCGCGGAGGTGTGGGGGGCCACGATCAGGCCCTCCTCCTCGAGGGCGGCCATGTCGTTGCGCACCGTGGCCGAGGAGACGCCCAGCGCGTGACGCTCGACGATGGCCTTGGAGCCCACGGGCTCGCTGAGGGCCACGTAGTCCTCCACGATGGCCTGGAGCACCTGCAGTCGGCGCGGCTGCTCCGTCATGACGGTCTCCTTCCCTCCGATGTCTGGCACTCGCCACATCCAAGTGCCAATCCTACCGCCCTTGGTACCGTGCCCGACATGGACTGGAGCACGTGGGGCCCCGCGGGCCACGATTCCCTGACCCGACCGCCGGCGCGGCGCACCCCCGAGGTGCCGGCCTCCCCCGGCGTCGTGGTGGAGGACGTCGGCTCGGGGTTCACCGGCGCCGTCGTGCGCACGGAGCGCTCCGGCGGCGTGCACGTGGTGGTCCTGGAGGACCGCCGCGGCGTCCGCCGCTCCTTCCCCCTGGGCGGCGGATTCTGGATCGACGGCGAGCCCGTCACCCTCACCCCCGCGACGACGACGGCCTCGCGCGCGCCCGCCCGGACGGCGTCGGGATCCCGCCGCGTGGAGGGGGTCCGGGCGCGCACCGCCCGCGCGTCGCGGATCTGGGTGGAGGGCGTGCACGACGCCGAGCTCGTCGAGAAGGTCTGGGGCGAGGACCTGCGCCTCGAGGGGATCGTCGTGGAGCCGCTGCACGGCGTGGACGACCTGGCCGGGGCGATCCGTGAGTTCTCCCCCGGCCCCCGGCGCCGCCTGGGCATCCTCGTGGACCACCTCGTGACGGGCTCGAAGGAGGAGCGGATCGCCGCGGAGGCGATGCGGGTGCCCGGAGCGGCCGGCAACGTGCTCATCCTGGGCCACCCCTACGTGGACGTCTGGCAGGTCGTCAAGCCCGCCGTGCTCGGCATCGAGGCCTGGCCCGTGGTCCCGCGCGGCCAGGACTGGAAGACCGGCGTGCTGAAGGGCCTGGGCTGGCCCCACGGCACGAAGGAGGCCACCGGACTGGGCTGGAAGCGGCTGCTCTCCCACGTCACCACGTACGCGGACCTCGAGCCGTCCCTGCTGGGCCGGGTCGAGGAGCTCATCGACTTCCTCACCGCGGAGGACCGTGGCTGAGCACGCCGGGGCGCCGGCTCCGCCTCCCGTCGCCGCGCTACACTGATCGGGCCCCGCGCCCGCCCCGTGCGGCCGGGACCTTGCCGCCCCTCAGGAGGATCCGCCGTGAACACCACCCCGCCGCAGACCGGCCAGCCCCGTGCCGCGGCCTGGGTGGCTTCCGCCGGCACCGAGGGCGGACCCCTCAGCGCGAAGCAGGACCGAGACCGCGCCGCCTTCGGGCACCTGAGCGTGGCGCTGGGATGTCTCGGACCGCTGCTCGTGTGGCTGCGCTACCGTGACCGCGGACCGTTCACCGCTCAGGAGGCCAAGGAAGCGCTGAACTTCTCCGTGCCGCCCACGCTGCTGGTGGTGCTCTTCCTGCTCCTGGGCGCCCTCCCGGTCATCGGGCCGATTCTCGCGATCCTCGGCGCCCTCACCTGGGTGGCCATGTCCTGCTACGGCGTCATGGGGGCCGCGAACGTGTCGAAGAGCCGCCCCTTCCGCTACCCGTTCAACCTGCGCGTCCTGCGCTGAGCCGCACCGCGCTCGGCGTCAGAAGCCGGCCAGGTCCCGGACGATCCGGTCGTTGCGCAGCCGCCCCTCGAGGGTCGGCACGATCCGCCCGGACTGGGCGGCACGGCCGTCCACGAGCCCGTCCGCGATGAGGGCGGCCACGAGGTCCCGCAGCCGGGCGCCGTCGTCGCCGGCCGCGGCGAACCCCTCCTCCACCTCGGCGAGGCCCAGTCCCGTGGACGTGCGGGCGGCGAGCATCACCCGCTCGAGCCGGCGCGCCGGCGCATCGGGGATCTCCCGGCCCACAGCCGGGGTCACGCCCGTGGCCAGGCGCTGCGCGTACGCGGCGGGGTGCTTCGCGTTCCAGAAGCGCACGCCCGCCAGGTGCGAGTGCGCGCCGGGCCCCACGCCCCACCAGTCCTGGTCCTCCCAGTAGGCCACGTTGTGCCGCGCCCGGTGGACGCCCGTCCCCTCCGGGTCCCGCGCCCAGTTGGAGACCTCGTACCAGCGGTAGCCGGCCGTGGCGAGCATCCGGTCGGCCAGGACGTACTTGTCGGCCTGGTCGTCCGGGTCGACGTCGTCCACCTCGCCGCGGGCCACCCGGGCCCCGAACTTCGTGCCCTCCTCCACGATCAGGGAGTACGCGCTCACATGGTCCGGCGCGAGGGCGACGGCCGTCTCGAGCGTGGCGCGCCAGTCCTCGAGCGACTCCCCCGGCGTGCCGTAGATGAGGTCCAGGGAGACCTCGAGGCCGGCCGCGCGGGCCGCGGCGACGGCGGCGGGCACCGACGCGGGACGGTGCGTGCGGTCCAGTGTGGCCAGCACGTGTGGCACGGCCGACTGCATGCCGACCGAGAGCCGGGTGAATCCGCCCGCGGCGAGCGTGGCGGCGTACTCCGGGGTGATCGTGTCCGGATTCGCCTCGGTGGTGACCTCCGCGCCCGGCACGATCCCGAACCGCTCCCGCGCCGCGGCGAGGATCCGCACGAGGTGGGAGGCCGGCAGCAGCGTGGGCGTGCCGCCGCCGAAGAACACGGTGTGCAGCGGGCGGGCGGGCACGCCGGAGGCCTCGAGGGCGCGCTCGGCGAAGGCGAGCTCCGCGATGGCCGTCTCGGCGTAGTCGCCGCGGGCCGCGCCCGGGCCGAGGTCCACGGCCGTGTACGTGTTGAAGTCGCAGTAGCCGCAACGAACGGTGCAGAACGGCACGTGCACGTACAGGCTGAACGTCCGCGGCGCACCGGCGGCCGCGGCCGCGCGGACCCGCGCGCCGACGTCGGCGGGCAGGGCGCCGTCGTCGGGCACCGGCATGCCCAGGGGAAGGGCGGGCACTTACTTCTTGGCCTGCTCGGCACCGTCCGAGGACAGTGCGGCGATGAAGGCCTCCTGCGGGACCTCGACTCGGCCCACCATCTTCATGCGCTTCTTGCCCTCCTTCTGCTTCTCCAGCAGCTTGCGCTTGCGGGAGATGTCGCCGCCGTAGCACTTGGAGAGCACGTCCTTGCGGATGGCCCGGATGTTCTCGCGCGCGATGATGCGCGCGCCGATCGCCGCCTGGATCGGCACCTCGAACTGCTGACGCGGGATGAGCTCCTTGAGCTTGCCCGTCATCATCACGCCGTACGCGTAGGCGTTGTCCCGGTGGGTGATCGAGGAGAACGCGTCCACCTGCTCGCCCTGCAGGAGGATGTCCACCTTGACGAGGTCGGCGACCTGGTCGCCGTCGGCCTTCCAGTCCAGGGAGGCGTAGCCCTTGGTGCGGGACTTGAGCTGGTCGAAGAAGTCGAACACGATCTCCGCGAGCGGGATCCAGTAGCGGATCTCCACGCGCTCCTCGGAGAGGTAGTCCATGCCCTTGAGATTGCCGCGCTTGGCCTGGCACAGCTCCATGACGGCGCCGATGAACTCGCTCGGCACGATGACCGTCGCCGAGGCCATCGGCTCCCGCACCGCCAGGACCTTGCCCTCGGGGTACTCGGAGGGGTTGGTCACGGTGATGACCTCCTTGTCCTCCTTCGTGACCTCGTAGACCACGTTGGGCGCGGTGGAGATCAGGTCTAGGTTGAACTCGCGCTCGAGGCGCTCCCGGATGATCTCCAGGTGCAGCAGGCCCAGGAAGCCCACGCGGAAGCCGAAGCCCAGCGCCACGGACGTCTCCGGCTCGTAGACGAGCGCGGCGTCGTTGAGCTTGAGCTTGTCGAGGGCGTCGCGCAGCACCGGGTAGTCGGAGCCGTCGATCGGGTAGAGGCCGGAGAACACCATGGGCTTGGGGTCCTCGTAGCCGCCGATCTCCGCGGCGGCGGGCTTGGCGTGATTCGTCACCGTGTCGCCCACCTTCGACTGGCGCACGTCCTTCACGCCCGTGATGAGGTAGCCCACCTCGCCCACGGACAGGCCCTGGGAGGGGTGGGGCTCCGGCGAGGACACGCCGATCTCCAGGAGCTCGTGGGCCGCGCCCGTGGACATCATCCGGATCTTCTCCCGCGGGGAGAGCCGGCCGTCCATGACGCGCACGTAGGTCACGACGCCACGGTAGGTGTCGTACACGGAGTCGAAGATCATGGCGCGGGCCGGGGCGTCGGCGTCGCCCGTGGGGGCGGGGATCCGCTCGACGACGCGGTCCAGCAGCGCCTCGACGCCCATGCCCGTCTTGCCGGACACCCGCAGCACGTCCTCCGGCTCGCACCCGATCAGGGTGGCGATCTCGGCGGCGTAGCGGTCCGGATCCGCGGCGGGCAGGTCGATCTTGTTGAGCACGGGGATGATCTCGAGCTCGTTCTCCATGGCCAGGTACAGGTTGGCCAGGGTCTGCGCCTCGATGCCCTGCGCGGCGTCCACCAGCAGGATCGCGCCCTCGCACGCGGCGAGCGAGCGGGAGACCTCGTACGTGAAGTCCACGTGCCCGGGCGTGTCGATCATGTTCAGGGCGTAGTCGGTCCCGTCCAGCGCCCACGGCATGCGCACCGCCTGGGACTTGATGGTGATGCCTCGCTCGCGCTCGATGTCCATGCGGTCCAGGTACTGGGCCTTCATGTCACGCGGCTGCACCACGCCCGTGGACTGCAGCATGCGGTCCGCCAGCGTCGACTTCCCGTGGTCGATGTGGGCGATGATGCAGAAGTTGCGGATCACCGAGGGGTCGGTGGCGGCGGGCGCCGGGGGGTGGGACGCCTGGGGCGACACGGGCACATCCTTGGAAGTCTCGGGGACGGGTGGGGTGGAACACTGACCGCCCATTCTTCCATGCCCGCCCGGCCGGATAGATTCGGGCCCATGGCCTTCGACTTCCAGCGCGCCCTCTCCCTCGGCCGGCAGGCCGCCCGCCTCCTGGAGACGCTCAGCTCCTCCTCCGACGCCGGCCCACGCCGCGGCTCGTCCCGCCGCGCCTCCGGCTCGGGGACGGGCGGCGGCGCCGGGCCCGTCTTCGACCTGGGCGTCCCGCCCCGGGATCCGGGGGCCCCGGCCTTCGACCCGACCCGGCGCACCGACGACTGGCCCACTCCCCCGGCCGGCGGCGCGCGCCGGCCGGACCGGCGCCGTGTGGACGAGGTGCTGCGCCGCGCCCGGGACGCGGACCGTGCCGAGGGACCGGCGGCGTCGGGGCGCGCGGCGGGCCGGCCGGACCGGCGGTCCCCCGCCGAGCTGCTCCCCGACTTCTCCGGCCGCGCGCGCGTGGAGTACGCCCCCGTGCCCGGCCCCGCGGCGGGCCCGGGCGAGGTGGTGTGGACCTGGGTCCCGTTCGAGGAGATGGACGGCCGGGGCAAGGACCGCCCCGTCCTCCTCGTCGGCCGCGACGGCGCGTGCCTGCTCGGCCTCATGCTCACGAGCCGGGACCGCAACAACGCGGACCTGCGCGACGAGGACTACGTGGACGTCGGCGCCGGGCCGTGGGACCGGCGCGGCCGGGCCTCCGAGGCGAAGGTGGACCGCGTGCTGCGCGTGGACCCGGACGCCGTGCGCCGGGAGGGTGGGGTCCTGGACCCCGCGCGGTTCGAGGCCGTGGGCGACGCGCTGCGCCGCCACCAGGGCTGGGAGTGCTGACGCGCCACGCCGAGGCACTCCCCGGCCATGTCCGGGACACGCAGATGATACGATTGTGGGCATTGTGTCCGCCGGTCGACGGGCACCCCCGGACCGGGATCGCCACGGTGTCCCCACGCCACTGAAGTCCACGGATCCGGGAACCCTCCACGACCCCCCTGTTCACGCGGCGTGCGGACCACCCGTCCCGCGCCGACGACGTAAGGACCAGAGTTGGCCAACATCAAGTCTCAGAAGAAGCGCATCCTCACCAACGAGAAGGCGCGCCAGCGCAACATCGCTGTGAAGTCCGAGCTGCGCACCGCCATCCGCGCCGTGGACAAGGCCGTGGCCGCCGGCGAGGCCGAGGCCGCCGCCGCCGCGCTGCGCACCGCGAACCGCAAGCTGGACAAGGCAGCCTCCAAGGGCGTCATCCACAAGAACCAGGCCGCGAACCGCAAGTCGGGCATCGCGAACCGCGTGAAGGCCCTCTTCGCCTGATCCGCAGCGCCACACCGCCACGGCCCCCGCTCCGAGACCCTCGGACGGGGGCCGTGGTGCGTCCGGGGAGGGTCCGCGGCGTGGTCAGCGACGCACGGCCGTGGCGATCCGGATGACCGCCCGCTCGACCGCGAAGTCGGGGTTGCGGGAGGCGCCCTTGACCTCGGCGTCGGCCTGGGCGATCCACTCGACGGCCTGCGCGATCCCGGCGGGGGTCCAGTGGCGGGCGGCCTGCTGCACGTAGCGCACCTGGAACGGAGCCACCCCCAGGAGGGAGGCGAGCTCGCCCTGCTCCCGGCCGGCGTCGATGATGCGCGCGACCTGGCGGGCCTTCAGCGTGAGCGCCGAGGTGATCATCACGGGGTGCACGCCGGTGGCCAGCGCGTGGCGGACGAGGGACACGGCGCGGGCGGCCTGGCCCTCGAGAGCGGCGTCCGCGACGG
The DNA here is from genome assembly GCF_033790745.1 of Micrococcus sp. M4NT. Classification (NCBI taxonomy): domain Bacteria; kingdom Bacillati; phylum Actinomycetota; class Actinomycetes; order Micrococcales; family Micrococcaceae; genus Micrococcus; species Micrococcus sp. M4NT. The sequence continues at coordinate 81,869 of NZ_JAMYEH010000002.1, read as the reverse complement.
CGAAGCTCGTGGCCTCGACGCGGCCGCCGTGGTAGGTGTCCACCATCTCGGCGGTGACCGTGCCGGTGGTGTCGTCGATCAGCTGACGGCACGCGGCGGCGAGCTCCGTGAGGGAGGCGCCGGTGGCGCGCACGAGGGCGCGGGCGGCGTCCTCGTCCACGCGGCGGCGTGCCTCGCGGAACTCCGCCTGGACGAGCGCCAGGCGGTCCTCGTCCCGCTTGAGGGGCGCGCAGTCCACCACGGTGCCGGCCTTCGCGACGGCGTCGAGCAGCCGCTTGCCCCGGCTGCCGCCCGTGTGGCGCAGCACGAGGGTGACCTCGTTCGCGCCGGGGCCCTGCTCGACGAGGCGCAGGGCGTCGGCGAGGAAGGCGTCGTTCATGGACTCGAGCCCGTCCACGCGGATGAGGGTCGGCTCGGCGAAGAGCGAGGGGCTGGCGGCCATGGCCAGCTGCCCCGCCTGGTACTCCCCGGCGCGCAGGTCGTGCACCTCGAGGCTCTCGTGCCGGGCACGCAGCGCGGCCGTCACCCGGTCCGTGACCCAGCGGGCCACGTAGTCCTCGGGGCCCTTGAGCAGCATGAGCGGGCCGGGCTCCGTGCGGCGCCAGGCCAGCGGATCCGTGCGCGGGGCGCGGCCGGAGCGGGGGCTGCGGGCGGCGGACATGGGCACCATCCTAGGGTGTGGAGACGGGGACGGCGGGAGGGCGGACGGTGTGCACGGCGATCCCGGGATCCCCGTCCGAGCCCGACTCCAGGGTGAGCGCGAGGGTGCCGTGCCGGTCGGTGCGGGCCACCGGGCCGAGCCGCTCGAGGGCGGCCACGGTGGCGGGGTGGGGGTGTCCGTACGTGTTCTCTGCGCCCACCGAGACGACCTGGAGCCGGGCGCGGACCGCCGCGGGGACGTCCGTGCCGCCGTTGCGCGCACCGTGGTGGGCCACCTTCAGCACGTCCGCAGAGGGCGGCGGGGGTGCGTCCGAGCGCAGTCCGGCCGCCCAGGCGGCGCTCGCCGCCTGCTCCATGTCCCCCGTGACGAGCACGGTCAGCGGGCCCACGGCGCCGCGCACAGTGAGCAGGAGCTGTGCGGAGGCGTCGTTCTCCTCGGGCGCGGCGCGATCGGCGAGGAGGACGCTCCACCGCACCGATCCGCTCTCCCCCTCCTGGCCCGTGTGGAGCGGCGTCGCTCCGGAGGGCGGCGGCATCGCGGGGTCCTCCCCCGTGCTGGCGCGGCTCCTCCCTCGTTCGAGGGGTGTGCCCGCGGCGGGGTCGCCGAGCGGCGAGGTGCCGGCCGAGCGGGTGGCGTAGTGGACCGCGCCAGGGGCGAGCTGCCCCGTGAGCCCGGCCAGCCCTCCGGCATGATCCGCGTGGAGGTGGGTGAGCAGCACCGCGTCCACCCTCTCCACGCGCAGGTCCGCGAGGCATCGTCGGGCGGCGTCGGGATCCGGTCCGACGTCGACGGCGAGGGCAGAGTCCACGCCCGTGCGGAGGACCGTCATGTCCCCCTGCCCCACGTCGCAGAACGCCGCGACCCAGCCCGCGGGGACGTCGCCGGCCGGTCGGGGGGTCAGCACCGCGCCCACGCCGCCCGTGGCCGCGGCGATCAGCGCGGCCGTCAGGACCGCGGCGGCGGACACCCGCCGGACGCGGTCCGGCGCCGAGCGACCCACGCGCCGCACGCGGGGAGGCGACTCCCGTTCCAGCACCAGGACCGCACGGAAGCCCGCGAGCGTGGCGACCGTGAGGAGGGCGCCGAGGGCGAACCCGAGGCCGCCGCCCGGCCATGGCCGCAGGGCGCCCGGCAGCGTGGCGGCCGTGGTCGCGGTCCAGCCGATGGCCGCGGCCGGCCACTGCGCGATCCAGACGAGGGCGGCCGCGATCGGCGGGGCGGGCAGGACCAGCGCGGCGGCGAGCGTGCCGAGGACGGTCACCGGTGCGACCGCGGGGGCGGCCACGATGTTGGTGAGCACGGCGTAGGCACTCACCGTGCCGGTCATGGCCAGGAGGATCGGCTGACACGCGAGGTGGGCAGCCACGGTGACGGACAGGGACGCGGAGAGCCAGCGCGCGGCGGAGTCGGGCAGCACGCGCGCCATCCGCGGATGCAGCCACCGGTCCGCGGGGGCGGCGACGAGCACGATCCCCGCCGTCGCGGCCAGGGAGAGGTGGAACGCGACCTCCGTCGCGAGAGTCGGCGCGACCACGAGCAGCCCGGTGCCGCCCACCGCGAGCAGGGAGAACGCCTGCCGGCCGCGGCCGAGGAAGAGGGCCAGCGCCCCCAGCGCGCCCATCACAGCCGCCCGGAGCACGGAGGGCTCCGGTCCGACGACGACCACGAACACCCCGAGCGTGGCCAGCGCCGCGGCCACCACCGCGTGCCGGTGCACGCGCAGCGAGCGCAGGACCACGGCGACCGTGCCCAGGAGCAGCGCGCAGTTCGCCCCGGAGACGGCGCTGAGGTGGCTCAGCCCGGCATCCTTCATGGCGTCCCCGAGCTCGGGGCTCTGGGCCGTGCGGTCCCCCAGCACGAGCCCGGGGATCAGCTGGGGCGCCGTGCCGATCAGGGGAGAGGCCGCGGCCCGGAACGCCGAGCGCAGCACCTCACGCCCGGAGGGTCCCGCCACGTCCGGCGGGAGTGCTGCTCCTCCCTGTGCCGGACAGGGCCCCGGGATCGGTGCCGCGCGTGCGGTGAGGAACACCGTGTCCCCCTCGCGCCGGGGAGCGGCCACGACACAGGCCTTCCCGCCCGCCGCGACACCGCCGTCCGCCGTGCCGAGCCCGAGGGGCGGCTCCCCCTCCCCCGTGAGGCGGACCGCCTCGGGCCGCTCGAACGCTCGAGAGGGGTGGCCGAACCGCGTGGCCGTGGCCGGGGCGCCCCACCGCGGTCCGAAGGGCGACCCGGTGGCCTGGGGTGGGGCGTCCAGCACCACCTCGACCCGCACGGCCTCTTCCGCAGTTACTGCGTCATCCCAGCCGACGCGCTCACGCGCGGACTGGTGGAGGGCCACGTGCTGGGCCATCAGCGCTCCCGCCACGCCGGCCAGCACGACGGCGGTGGCCACGCCTCGCCGAGGGCGGTCGGTGCGTCGTGCTCCGGCGGATCGGCCGCCCACGACCAGCGCGGCGGCCCCGCACAGGGCGAGGAGCCCACACGCCCCGGACGCGAGGACGGCCTCGTGCGCGGGCCGGCTCGGGAGCACGTTCCCGAGGGCCAGGCACAGCAGCAGCGCCGGAACCCATCGGCCGTCCAGCGGTCCGGGGACGGCGCCGGCCCTCACGGGGTCACCAGCTCACGTGGTCACGCAGCCGCGCGAGGGCGGCCGGGCCGATCCCGGGCACCGCGTCCAGGTCCTGCAGCCCGCCGAACGGGCCCACCGTGTCCCGGTGCGCGATGATCTTCTCCGCCGTCGCCGGACCCACGCCCGGGAGCGTCTCGAGGGCGGCCGCGTCGGCCGTGTTCAGGTCCACCGGCACCGCGCCCGCACCGTCGGGAGACTGCGCCCCCGAGCTGCCGGGCCCCGCCACCGCGGCCCCCGCTCGCCCGCTGGGAGCCGCCGACCTCGCTGGCGGCGCCCCACCCCCGGCCGCCGCGGCCAGCTCTGCGTCCGGCGTGCGAGCGGACGGGACTAGGACCTGCTGGCCGTCCGAGAGCGTCGCAGCGAGGTTGATCCGCTCGGTGCGCGCCTGGGACGCGGCCCCGCCGGCGGCCCGGATCGCGTCCGTGACCCGGGACCCGGCCGCCAGGGTCACGACGCCGGGCCGACGGACCTCGCCCACCACGTGCACGCGCACCTCCGCCGGTGCGGAGCCTTCGCCCGCGCCCCCGGAGTCCCCGGAAGAACCGCCGGACGGTGTCCCCGAGGACGCGCCGGGGGCCTCTCCGGCCGGCCTCACGGTCGCCCCGGGGCCAGGATCCGGGACGCTCGCGCCCGGGGCCGCGCCGGCGGCATCGCCCGAGGGCGGCGCCGGGACACCCGACACGGACGCGACCGATGCCGCCGCGGAGGCCGGGGCGGGCGGAGCCGGGGCGGTCAGCCAGGTCACGGCCCACCACGCGATGGCCGCCACCAGCAGCACGAGCGCGGCCGTGCCTGCGGCGCGCCACCGGACGATCGGGGGGCGCGGCGGGACGGCCTCCCAGTCCTCACCGGGGCCGCAACCGCGGGGGTCCTGACCGTGGACGGGGCCGGGCTGCTCGGAGGGGACGTCCGGGGCTCGCGTGTGCATGGAGCCACTGTGGCCGGCCCGGCAGGTCAGGAGAGGCGCCCGCCGCGGCCTCGGGGATGGCGAGGAGCGACCCGACGCCTGTGCAGGAGCGGACTGCCCGGTCCACACACGCCCGGTCCGCCCCGGCTCGACTCGGCCTCAGTCGACCTCCACCTCGAGCGGGGTCACCACCACGCCCAGCGCGCCGAGTCCCAGGTGCGCGGCGAGGACCGCCGGCAGCTCGACGACGGGAACGGGCGTGGCCGAGTGCGGCTGCAGGCGCGCCACCAGCTCCTCGCTCCCCGCCGGGTCGCCGAAGCCGTGCACCACGATCCGGCTCGGCTTCCCGGCGGCACGCTCCAGGGCGAGCTCGACGATCCGGTCCATCGCGCGGGCCGCCGAGCGCGGGCGGTCCACCAGGGTGACCGCGCCGTCGTCGAGGGCCAGCACGGGGCGCACGTGGAGCAGGGTGCCCAGCAGGGAGGCCACGGCGCCGATCCGGCCGCCGCGGCGCAGCTGTTCGAGGCTCGGCACGGAGAACAGCACGGCGCCCGCCTGTGCGGTGGCCTCCGCCCGCGCGGTGATCTGCTCCACCGGCAGCCCCACGCCGGCGTCGATCGCCGCGTCCAGCACCGTGAGGCCGAGCGCGAAGCCGGCCGTGCCCGAGTCGAGGACCGTGACGGGGCGCGGGGCGTCCGCCGCGGCGAGCCGTGCCGCCTCCACGGTGCCGGAGAGCCGGCTCGAGAGGTGCAGGGAGAGCACCCGCGCATACCCGGCCTGCGCGAGGTCGGCGTAGACGGCCCGGAACGCCCCCGGAGACGGCCGGGAGGTCTTCACGGGGGTGCCGGAGGCGAGGGCGACGGGCAGCTCGAACCGCAGGTCCTCCGTCCCCTCCGTGTGGATCTGCTCCCCCACCATCACGGGGAGGGTGACCTGGCGGATGCCCGCCGCCAGGGGGTGGGCGAGCAGGGCCGGCGGCAGGGCCGCGGCGGAGTCGGTCACGATCGCGGTCCGGTCCCGCCGGGGCGGCTTCAGCCCGTAGCGGGCCCGGCCCACCAGGTGGGGTCGGCGGGCGCGCAGGCGCTCCAGGACGTCGTCGCGCCACTGGTCCAGCGTCGCCATGCTCCCCTCCTCCTCCGGGCCGACGGGGCGGCCCGGCTCAGTCCGGCTCGCCGATCAGCGGATGACGAGGTTCACGAGCTTGGGCTCGCGGACGATCGCCTTGACGATCTGGGCGTCCCCGATGAACGCCATGACCTTCTCGGACGTCCGGGCGCGGGCCTCGAGCTCCTCGGCGGTGATGTCCGCGGGCACCTCGAAGCTGTCGCGCACCTTGCCCTTGACCTGCACGACGGCGGTGACCGCGTCCTCCACGAGGAGGGACTCGTCGACCTCGGGCCAGCCGGAGCGCACCACCGAGGGCTCGTGGCCCAGCAGCACCCACATGTCCTCGGCCGCGTAGGGCGCGACGAGCGAGAGCAGCTTGGCGACGGCCTCGGCGGCCTCGCGCACCGCGGGATCCGCGGCGCCGGCCCCGTTGTCGATCACCTTGCGGGTGGCGTTCACGAGCTCCATGGTCCTGGCGATCACCACGTTGAACTTGCCGTCGTCCAGCAGCTGGGCGGCCTCGTGCACCGTCCGGTGGGTCACGCGGCGCAGGGCCGCGGAGCCGCCCTCGGCGGCGCCCGTCGCCGGGCCCGCCTCGCGGACGTCCCGGGCCAGGCGCCAGGCACGGGCGAGGAACTTGCCCGCGGCGCCGGGGGCGACGTCGGCCCAGTCCACGTCGTCCTCCGGCGGAGACGCGAAGACCATGGTGAGGCGGACGGCGTCCACGCCGAACTCGTCGAGCTGCTGTCCCAGGTCCACGCCGTTGCCGAGGGACTTGGACATCGCCTTGCCGCCGTTGAGCACCTGGCCCTGGTTGAGCAGGGCGCGGAAGGGCTCCGTGAACGGCACGAGGCCCATGCCGTGCAGCGCCTTCGTGAAGAAGCGCGCGTAGAGCAGGTGCAGGATCGCGTGCTCGACGCCGCCCACGTACTGGTCCACGGGCAGCCAGTCGCGCACCGCCTGGGGGTCGAACACCTGCGTCTCGTCCCACGGGGAGGCGTAGCGCAGGAAGTACCAGGACGAGTCCACGAAGGTGTCCATGGTGTCCGTGTCGCGCTTCGCCGGGCCGCCGCATCGCGGGCAGTCCACGTTGACCCAGTCTTCGGCGGAGGCGAGCGGGGACTGGCCCTTGGGCGCGAGCTGCTCACCCTTGAGGTCGGTCGGCAGGGTGACGGGCAGCTGGTCCTCGGGGACGAGGACCTCGCCGCAGTCGGCGCAGTGGATCACGGGGATCGGGGTGCCCCAGAAGCGCTGGCGGGAGAGCAGCCAGTCGCGCAGGCGGTAGGTGGTGGTGCCGCGCCCGGTGCCCTTGGCCTCGACGACCTCGATCGCGCGGGCGATGGCCGCCGTCTTGTCCAGGCCGTCGAGCTCGCCGGAGTTGACCAGGACGCCCTCGCCGGTGGTGGCCACCCCGGACACGGCCGGGTCCTCCTCGCCCGTGTCCACGACGGCGCGCACCGGCAGGCCCATGGCGCGGGCGAAGTCGAGGTCGCGCTGGTCGTGGGCGGGCACGGCCATGATCGCTCCGGTGCCGTAGTCGGCGAGCACGTAGTCCGAGGCCCACACGGGCAGGCGCTCCCCCGTCAGCGGGTTCACCGCGTGGCGGCCGAGGAACACGCCGGTCTTGGGGCGGTCCGTGGCCTGGCGGTCGATGTCGGAGACCTTCTTGAGGTCCTCGCGGTAGGCCTCGAGGTCGGCCCGGGCGTCGTCGGAGACGAGCTCGAGGGCCAGCGGGGCGTCTGCGGCCACCACCATGAAGGTGGCCCCGAACAGGGTGTCCGGGCGGGTGGTGAACACGGTGACGGAGGGGCCGTCCTCCACCTGGAAGTCCACGTGCGCGCCCTCGGAGCGGCCGATCCAGTTGCGCTGCATCGCGAGGACCCGCTCGGGCCAGTGACCGGTGAGCTGGTCCATGTCGTCCAGGAGCGCGTCCGCGAACCGCGTGATGCGGAAGTACCACTGGTTCAGCGTGCGCTTGGTGACCTCGGTGCCGCAGCGCTCGCACGTGCCGTCAACGACCTGCTCGTTGGCGAGCACGGTCTGGTCCTTCGGGCACCAGTTGACGGGCGAGTCCTTGCGGTAGGCGAGGCCCTCCTTGTGGAGCTGCTGGAAGAGCCACTGCGTCCAGCGGTAGTACTCGGGGTCGGAGGTGTGCAGCTCGCGGGTCCAGTCCACGGCGATCCCGTAGCGCTGGAACGAACGCTTCTGGGTCTCGATGTTGGCATAGGTCCACGCGGCCGGGTGCGCGTCGCGCTTGATGGCCGCGTTCTCGGCCGGGAGGCCGAACGAGTCCCAGCCGATGGGGTGCAGCACGTCGTAGCCGCGCTGCAGCCAGTAGCGGGCCACGACGTCGCCCATCGCGAACGCCTCCGCGTGGCCCATGTGCAGATCGCCCGAGGGGTAGGGGAACATGTCCACCACGGTGCGCCGCTCGGCGCCGTCCTCCCGCGGGGTGAACGTGCCCGCCTGCTCCCAGTACCCAGCCCAGCGCGCCTCCACCTCGCGGAACGAGTACTCCGCGTCCGCGGGGACCTCGGGAGTGTCGGGGGCGGGGGTCTCGGAGGTCTGGCTCACGGCGGCTCGTGTCCTAACGCGGTCGGGGTGGGGGTGCGGTGGCGGCGGGGGCGGGACGTTCGCGCGACGGCATGACGGCGGACCCGCCCGCGCGTGTGCGGGGCGGGTCCATCCTACGGCGTCGGCTCAGGCGCGGTGGGATCCCTCGGCCTGGCCCGGGTCGTCCTCGAGCTCCGCGTCGAGGTCCCGGGCGACCTGGCGCTCGATCGCGCCCGTCACGGCCGCGGGCTCGGCGACGGAGTGGGCGGCCGCCTCCTCGAGGGCGTCCGCGTGCGCGGTCGTGAAGCGCTTCTCCGGGTGCCGCTGCAGGCGGATGAGGGAGGAGAGGCGCAGGCGCAGGGTCCGCTCGGCGGAGAGCTCCCCGCGGTGGGTCAGCCACCAGGCCACCAGGACCACGGTCAGGAGCAGGCCGAGGTAGCCCAGGAACGGGTAGACCACGTTCATCAGGGTGCCGAAGCCGAGGAAGCTCACCGCGAAGCCCACCAGGGTGACGGCGATGAACGCGGGGCGGTAGCGGTCGGGGCGGTCCGCCGAGATGCGCCGGCCCAGGGCGTAGAACATGCCGATGGCCGAGTTGTAGATCATGGCGTAGATGACCGCCAGCATGGCCCACCCCAGCACGGGGTGGAACGCGCCGAAGAGCTCGAGCATGGGCACGGAGGCGTGCCCGATCCGGTCGAAGTTCAGGTAGAGCAGCACGCCCGCCATGACCATGAGGACCGTGTAGAGCAGTCCGCCGGCGAGCCCGCCGAAGAACGCCTCGCGCGGGTTGGTGATGGAGCCGCCGATGACGAGGCACATGGACACGGCCATCACGAGGACGAGCCCGGTGTAGTTCAGGGCCGAGAGCCACCACGGGTTGATGGGGGTGGCGGTCTGGGCCGCCATCGCCTCGTTGGCGGTGAAGGAGCCGTCCAGGGCGAGCACCGTGGCGAGGAACGCCCCCACGACGGCGACCACGACGAACGGCGTGAGCCCGGAGATGATGGAGGAGACCTTCTCCACGTCCAGCAGGCCGGTGACGATCACGAGCGCCGTCATGATGGCGGCGCCCGCCCAGGTCGGCCACCCGAGCTGCTGGTGCATGGTCGCGCCGGCACCGGCCAGCATCACGAAGCCGATCGCGAAGAGCGTGATGGAGACGCTGACGTCCAGGATGCGGGCGATCACCGGGTGGGTCACGCTGCGGAACACGGCCTTGTGCTCGTTGGCCAGGAAGGCGCTGCCGAGCTGAAGGATCACCGCGCCGCCCACGGCCACGAGGACGCCGGCGAGGATCGCCCCCCAGATGCCGATCTCGCCGAACCCGACGAAGTACTGGATCACCTCGGCGCCGGTGGCGAAGCCCGCCCCGACGACGAGGCCGACGAAGGCGAGTGCGATCTTGGCCGATCTGAACACGGCGGAGTTCTGCATGGGGTTCCTCATCCTCGGGGGCAGGGCGCGGCACACCGAGGTCGATCCCCCGGTACGGCCTCCGCAAGGGTAGTGGCGGGCCCGGGGGTCCGCACAGGAAGCACGGGCGCTGGGCGCCGCCCTGTGCGCGGTCTCACGCCCAGCCGAGCGAGGCCTCCACCGCCCGGTGCCACCGCTCCAGCAGGCGCTCGCGCTCGCTCGCCGCCATGGCCGGCTCCCACCGGCGGTCTTCTCGCCACAGGGAGCACAGGGCGGCCTCGTCCGGCCAGACGCCGACGGCGAGTCCGGCCGCCCACGCCGCCCCCATGACGGTGGTCTCGGCCACCGCGGGGCGCACGACCGGCAGGTCCAGGATGTCCGCCTGGAACTGGAGGAGGCCCGCGTTGACGGTCATCCCGCCGTCCACGCGCAGCTCCCGGATGCGCGTCCCCGTGTCCGCCGTCAGGGCCTCGAGCAGGTCCCGGCTCTGGTAGGCCGTCGCCTCCACCGCGGCCCGGGCGAGGTGGCCGCGATGGGCGAATCCGGTCAGGCCGGCGATGAGCCCGCGGGCGTCGGCCCGCCAGTGCGGCGCGAAGAGGCCCGCGAAGGCGGGGACGATCACCACGCCGCCGTTGTCCGGCACCGTGGCCGCGGCCGCCTCGACCTCCTCGGACGTGGAGATGATCCCGAGGCCGTCGCGAAGCCACTGCACGAGCGCCCCGGCCACGGCCACGGAACCCTCGAGGGCGTAGCGCATCGGCTCCCCCGCCCGCTGGTAGGCGACCGTGGAGACGAGGCCGTGCGCCGACGTCGGCCGCTGCGTCCCCGTGTGCTGGAGCAGGAAGCAGCCGGTCCCGTAGGTGTTCTTCGTGTCCCCGGGGCGGAAGAGCGCCTGGCCGAAGCACGCGGCCTGCTGGTCCCCCAGCACCCCGGCCACGGGGACGCCCGCCAGCGTCTCGTGGCCGGCGACCTCGCCGAGCACGCCCACCGAGGGCACGATGCGCGGCGCCATCGCCTCCCACTCCTCGGGGTCGAGCCCGAAGAGCTCGAGCATGGGGGCGCTCCATCGCCCCGTCTCGAGGTCCATCAGGAGGGTGCGCGAGGCGTTCGTCACGTCGGTGACGTGGACCCCGCCGTGGACGCCGCCCGTGAGGTTCCACACGAGCCACGAGTCCACGGTTCCGACCCGCAGCCGCCCCGCGGCCGACAGCGCGCGGGCCTCCGGGACCTCGTCCAGGATCCAGCGGATCTTGGACGCGGAGAAGTAGGAGGCCAGGGGGAGGCCGGTGCGGGCGCGGGCCGCGTCCTCATGGCCGTCGGCGCGCAGGTGGGCGACGGCGTCGGCGGTGCGCGTGTCCTGCCACACGATGGCCCGGTGCACGGGCCGGCCGGTGGCCGCGTCCCACGCCACGGTGGTCTCGCGCTGATTCGTGATGCCCACTGCGGCGATGTCATGCGGGCCCCGGTGCGCGCGGGCCAGGGCGAGTGCGGTGAGCTCCCGGACGGCCTCCCACAGCTCCGTCGGATCGTGCTCGACCCACCCCGCGTGCGGGAAGTGCTGGACGTGCTCGCGCTGCGCACTCGCCACCACGTGCCCGTCGGCGCCCACCACCGCCACCCGGGTCGAGGTGGTCCCCTGGTCGATCGCGACGACGGCGGTGCGGCTCATGGGAGTGACCCTAACGGGCGGCGCCCCCCGCCTCGAGGAGGCGGGGGGCGCCGTCGCGCGGGCCGGTCAGCGGTGGAGCTGCTTGGCCATGGGGCCGGTGATCATGTAGGTGCAGTCGCTCTGGATGTTGGCGAACAGGGCGCGACCGCCGCCGAAGCAGGGGCCGGCCCACTCGCCGCGCTCGGCGAGGTCCTTGGCCAGGGCCGAGGAGCCCAGGCGCGGGGAGAAGGCCACCAGGTGGTTCGGATCGGAGCCGTCCTCGGCGATCACGACGCCGCCCCACGGGGAGATGGTGATGTTGTCCGGGGCGTCGAAGTAGCTGCCCTTGGCCCAGTACTCCTTGAGGGTCATGGTCTGCTCCGCGAAGGAGTAGTACATGATCATGCCCTGGTTGGCGACGGCCTCGGGGTGCTCGCCGTCCTTGACGGTGGAGAGGGTGAACCACAGGCCCTCGCCGGCGTTGTCGCTCCAGACGCCCTCGATCTTGCGGTGCGTGGTCGCGCCCGGGAACTGCTGGCGCAGGTCGGTGGTCTGCGCCTGGCGGTCGGCGCCTCCGTCGACCCAGCGGACCGGGTGGGCCACGTCAAGGTCGGCCTCGGTCAGCTGGCCGTAGTGCTCGAGGGCGACGCCGTCGCGCACCAGCTGGGCGGCCTGGAGGACGCCGTCGCCCTCGCCCAGCTGGGTGGCGATGCCCGGACGCAGGGTGACGCCCTCGGGGGCGGTCCAGCGGTAGAACAGGCCGCCCTTGGTGTCCTCGGTGAGGTAGGCGCTCGAGAGGTCGGCGCCGATCTCGGCACCCTCCCACACGGCGCGGCCCCAGGCCTTGATGGGCAGCGGGATCTGCTGGGCCACCGGCTCGGGGAACACCTCGAAGACGTAGCCGTGGTCCTTCTGCAGGGTGTAGGCCTGGCCGTCCACGGAGCTGGTGACGGTCTGCCCGGCGCGCTCGGTGGTCTCCTCACAGGCCAGCCAGGAGCCCCACGGGGTGGTGCCGCCGGCGCAGTTGCGGATGGTGCCGGAGAGGCCGACCCACTGCTGGACGAGCTCGCCCGAGCGGGAGACCTCGACGACGGTGTTGCCGCCCATGCCGGTGGGGCAGCCCGCGTCGTAGACGGTGCCGGGGACCAGCGGCACCGGGACCTTGGCGTTCGCGCGGCACTCGTGGTTGCGCACGAGGCGGGTCACGCCGGCGCGGTCGAAGGCGCCCATGCCGTCCAGGTTGGAGGGGGTGACCCCGACGACGCGGCCGCCGCGGTCGGACAGCAGGGGCTCGACGCCGATGGTGCCGATGCGGTGGGCCTTGAAGCCGGGGGGCATCGCGACCATGCCGTCCTCGGAGAGGGCGGGCAGCTGGGCGCCGGCGGCGACGGCGGAGCTGATGTGGCGAGGCTTGGCGGCGGCGGTCTGCGCACCGGCCACGGTGAGGCCGGCGGCGGCGGATCCGGCGAAGAAGGAGCGGCGGGAGATGCTCATGGGTGGACCTTTCCACAGGGAGGGATGTCACCCCGTGCTCGGAGGGCGACGGGATCAGTGAAGGTCAGGGAGGTGGCGATCCCGCGTCCAGGTGCTGAACCCCGCCACACGCACCGGTGAACACGTGCGGGCGCGCCCCCCCCTGCGGAGCGTGCTCACTAGGCTGGGGGCGTGAAGCAGAACGACGACGCCGGCAGCGGCGCCCCCGTGCCGCCCGGGCACCGGGTGAGACTCTGGGACCGGGTCCGGATCCCGCGCCCGGACGACGGGCCTGGCTCGCTGACCGGATGCCCCGCGCGGATCCCCCGACGGCGCGAGGTGACCGTCCCCGACCCCGTGGCCGGGTCCGGCGTCGACGTGGCGGTGTGGGAGTACGCACCGGTGGGCCCGGCGGACGGGTCCAGGGGCGTCGATCCCGATGCCGCCCCCCGCCTGGTCTTCGTGCACGGGTTCCGCGGTGACCACCACGGGCTCGCGCTCATCGCCGACGCGCTGCCCGAGTTCGCGATCTCCTCGATCGATCTGCCCGGCTTCGGCGCGTCCGAGGCCTTCCCCGCGGCCGAGCACTCGGTGGCGCACCACGCGGATGCGGTGGCCGCCGTCGTCCACGCGCTGGCGCTCACGGAGCCTCCCGTGCTCGTCGCCCACTCGTACGGGTCGATCGTCGCGTCCCACCTCGTGGCCCGGGACCCCTCCGCGTGGCACCGGCTCGTGCTGCTCAACCCGATCGCCGAGCCCGCCCTGGACGCGTCGGGGTCGTGGACGGCGACGGCGGCGGCCGCCGTCGCGCAGGGCTACTACGAGGTCGCGGCGCGTCTGCCCGAGCGCGCCGGGCGCGCCCTGCTGGGCGCGGCGCCCGTGGTGTGGGCCACCACCGTCGTCATGAGCCGAACCACGGACAGGCGTGTCCTGGCCTACACCCATGACCAGCACCGCCGGTACTTCTCCCGCTTCGCCTCACGGCGCATGCTCTCCGAGGCCTACCGGGCCTCCACGACGTCCACCGCCCTCGACGCCGCCGCGGGGCTCGCGCTGCCCGTGGTCCTCGTGGCGGGTGCCGAGGATCCGCTGGGATCCGTGGCCGCACAGGAGCGCCTCGCCGCCGCGATCGCCGCGGCGGGAGGGACGGCCGACCTGCAGGTGCTGCCCGGCGTGGGCCACCTGCTGCACTACGAGCGTCCGCTCGCGTGCGCGAGGCTCATCCGGGAGGCCGCGCACCCGAGGTGACCGGCCGTGGCGGGTCCTGGACGGAGGCCGTGCGGGGCCGCCCGTCTAGAGCACCCCCGGCGGGTCCAGCCGCACGCGCACGGCCTTCTGCTCGCGGCGCGCGCTCGCCGCGGAGCGGGCCGTGCGCAGCACCGCGACCGTCTCGTCCGCGGCGGCGTAGGGGAAGAGGAGCAGCGCGCGGTGCTGGGTCTCGTCCACGGGGTCCGGCACGGGGCCGATCCACGGCAGCGGGGCCGCGTCGCCGGGACGGGCGCCCGGCTCGAGGTCGAGGGAGGGCTCGGCGTCGGGCCCCACCCGCCGCCTCTCGCGTCGCGCGGCCTCGACCAGGCCCAGGTACTCCTTCACGGCGGCGGCGTCCCCCGTCACCTCGGCGAGCCGCCCGGCGGGCGGCAGGCGCAGCTCCCGACGCTCCGCGACCTGGTGGCTCGCGAAGCCCGCGGGATCGCGCCGCACGAGGGCGCCGACGACCCCGTCGTGCTCGGCGGTCACCACCACGGTGCCCCCTTCGGACGCCGGGCGGACCAGGCACGCCGCCGCCAGCCAGCGGGCGAGCACCCGAGAGGGCACGTCGAGCCCCTCGCGCTGGAGCTGGGCGTCGCCGTCGAGGAGCAGCGCCGCCGCGTAGCCGCCGGGAGCGGTGGGCTCGGCACCCACGGTGGCCACGACGACGGCCGGCGCGTCCGTCACGGAGCCGAGGCGGTGCTGGCCGGAGGAGGCGTGGACGGGGACTCCGGGGAAGGAGCGGCCGAGCTCGTCGGCGGTCCGGTCCACACCGCGGGCGCCGGCGCGGACGTGCGTGCCGCCGCACTCGGTGCAGCGGAATGCCCGCTCGCGGGTGCCGCACCAGCGGCACGCGAGCTCACCGCGTTCGGCGGCGTGCCGGTCGCGGAACGCGAGCGGGCCGGAGCACTCCCGGCACCGGGCGGGGGTGCGGCACCGCTCGCAGACGAGCGCGGGGATGAACCCGGCGCGGGCCACCTGGACGAGCACCGGCCCGGGACGGGCACCGGTCAGGGCCTCGCGCGCGGCGGCCCACGCGGCGTGCGGCAGGCGGGCGCGCCGGGCGAACGGGTCGCGCGCGCTCTCCCACGCGTCCGCCGTGGCGACCACGCGCGGGCCGATCGCCCGCTGGAGCTCGCGGCCGGGACCGAGGTGCAGCAGCCAGCCGGCCTCCACGAGGCGCTGGACCGGCACAGAGCGGGAGGGGCCGGCGAAGAGGAGCGCGCAGCCCGAGGCCCGGGCCCGCTCGAGCACGACCTCGCGCACGTGGAAGTAGGGGCTGCGCGGCTCGGCGTAGGCGTCGTCGCCGTCGTCCCACATCACCACCAGTCGGAGATCCTTCAGCGGCGCCCAGGCGGCGGCGCGTGTGCCCGCGACGATCCGCACGGTGCCCTCGAGGGAGTGCAGGTGCGCACGGTACCGCGGGGTGTTCCCGTCCTCGGAGCCGATGCGGGCGTAGGCCTCCCCGCCCACGGCGCGGTCGAGGGCGGCACACAGCCGGTCGAGGTCGCGGTGGTCGGGCACCAGCAGCAGGACGCTCCCGCCGGAGGCCGCCACGGTGCGGGCCAGCGCGGCGAGGGCCTCGGCCTCGTCCCACTCCCCCACGCGGCTCGGGACGGCGGCGGCGGCCCGGACCCCGTCCCCCGCGCACGCGGCGGCGACGAAGGCGGCGCCGCCCTGGAGCGACTCCCAGACGGTGGGCTCGGCCGCCGCCGGGGCGCCGTCACCGCCCGGGGCGTCGTCGTCAGGGGTCTCGACCCGGGCGACCGGGTGGTCCGCCGTCGGCTCCGCCGTGCGTGCCGCGAGGATCTCCTTCTCGACCTGCACGACCCGAGGGGGCACCGCCGCGCGCAGCACGTCCGTGACGATGCCCGCCTGCCGGGCGGCCACGGCCCGCGCCACCGCGAGGACCTCCTCCGTCAACGGCGGGACCGCCGTGAGCACGGAGGTGAGCGCCGTCAGCTGGGCCCCCGTGACCGGCTCGGCCACCCGGGAGACGAGCCAGCCGGTCATCTCCCGGCCGCCGAAGCGCACGCCGACCCGGGAGCCGGGCACGGCCCGCGCGTCGAGCTCGGCCGGGACGAGGTAGTCGAACTCTCGGTCCAGGTGCGGGACGGGCGTGTCCAGCAGGACGCGGGCCACCGGGTCCTCCGGCCAGCCCTCCGCGCTCTCGGGCAGGCGGGGCCTCGCCTCAGAGGCGGGAAGGGCGAACAGCGCGTCCGTGATGGCTCACACCCCGCTCAGACGCCGGCGGCGCGGCGCAGCTCTTCCACCCGGTCCGTGCGCTCCCACGTGAAGTCCGCCTCTTCGCGGCCGAAGTGGCCGTGCGCCGCCGTGCGGCGGTAGATGGGGCGCAGCAGGTTGAGATGCTTCACGATGGCCGAGGGTCGCAGGTCGAAGACCGCGTTCACGGCGTCGATGATCGTCTCGTCGGAGACGGCGCCCGTGCCGAAGGTCTCCACGTAGAGCCCCACGGGACGGGCGGAGCCGATGGCATAGGCCACCTGGAACTCGGCGCGCTTCGCGAGCCCTGCGGCCACCACGTTCTTGGCCACCCAGCGCAGCGCGTAGGCCGCGGAGCGGTCCACCTTCGACGGGTCCTTGCCCGAGAAGGCCCCGCCGCCGTGGCGGGCCATGCCGCCGTAGGTGTCGACGATGATCTTGCGGCCGGTCAGGCCGGCGTCGCCCACGGGCCCGCCGATGACGAACTTGCCGCCGGGGTTCACGATGACGCGCGTGTCCGAGGCGTCGAGGCCGGAGAGGTCGATGATCGGTCGGATCACGTGCTCCTCGACGTCGCGGCGCAGCTGCTCCTGGGAGACGACGTCGTGGTGCTGGGTGGAGACCACCACGGTCTCCACCGTGCGGGGCACGTGCTGCGCGTCGTACCCCACGGTGACCTGCGTCTTCCCGTCGGGCAGCAGGTACGGCATGGGCGAGTGCTCCTGCTGGCGCACCTTCGTCAGCCGCTCGGAGAGGCGGTGCGCCAGGTGGATGGGCATCGGCATGAGCGTGGGGGTCTCGTCCGTGGCGTAGCCGAACATGATGCCCTGGTCTCCCGCGCCCTGCTCGTCGTCGACGTCCGCGGAGCCGTACTCGCGCGCCTCGAGCGAGCGGGAGACCCCGGCGAAGATGTCCGAGGACTGCTGGCCGATGGAGATGCTGACGCCGCACTGGGCGCCGTCGAAGCCGTTGGCCGAGGAGTCGTAGCCGATGTCCAGGATGGTCTCGCGCACGAGCTTCGGGATCTCCACGTACGCGGACGTGTTGACCTCGCCGGCCACCTGGACGAGCCCCGTGGTGGTGAGCGTCTCCACGGCCACCTTCGCGGACGGGTCCGCGGCGAGGATGGCGTCCAGGATGGCGTCCGAGATCTGGTCGCAGATCTTGTCCGGGTGCCCGGCCGTGACGGACTCGGAGGTGAAGAGGCGGAGCTCACCGCCGCTCACCCCGCGGTACGGCTCGGTGGGTCGGGAGGGGCTCTGCTGGGCGGCATCGGTCATGCGTCCCACTCTAGAACAGCGGGCGGGCGGGGCACGGCGTCGTCCACAGCCGCGCGGCGCGCGGGCCGCGGCCGCCGCCGCGTCACGGCCGACGTCGTGTCACAGCCGACGTCGAGGGAGCGGGTCAGGGGCCCGCGGCCACCTCGGCTGCCACGGCCTCGATGACGACTCCGGCCGCCTCCACCTTGGTCCCCGCGCGGTGCAGCGGTGCGCGCCCGTCCGCGAAGAGCACCGTGACCTCCGTGAGGTCCTGGCCGAACACCTTGTCCGTCCCGACCTCGTTGACCACGAGCATCTCGCAGCCCTTGCGGGCCAGCTTCGCGCGGCCGTAGTCGAGCACGGACGACGTGGCGTCCCCGGTCTCCGCCGCGAAGCCCACGATCACGGGGGCCATGGACTCCCCCGCGGCGCGCGTGCGCACGGCCGTGGCGAGCACGTCCGGGGTGCGCTCCAGGACGATGGTCGGAGCGCCGCCGTCGTCCGTCTTCTTGATCTTGGCATCGGCCACCTGCGCCGGACGGAAGTCCGCGACGGCGGCGGCCATGATGAGCACGTCGGCGTCCGCGGCCTGGGACAGGACGGCGTCGAGCAGCTCCTGCGTGGACTCCACCCGGGTGACGTCGGCGCCCGCAGGCGGCTCGACGGACATGGCGGCGCCGATGAAGCGCACGCGCCCCCCCGCGGCCAGGGCGGCCTCGGCGAGGGCCACGCCCTGCTTGCCGGAGGAGCGGTTCCCGAGATAGCGCACGGGATCGAGCGGCTCGCGGGTGCCGCCGGCCGTGATCACGACGGTGCGCCCGGCCAGGGGGCCGTGCGGGGCCGAGTCGGCCGACGCGGCGGACGTGGACGCCGACGGGGCGGTCACGGCCGCCTCACGGTCCCCGGCGGGGGCGGCGGCGGCCGCGGCCTGGGCGGCGGCCCAGATGTCCTCGGGCTCGGGCAGGCGGCCGGGGCCGGAGTCCCGGCCGGTGAGCCGGCCGGACGCCGGCGCCACCACGGTCACGCCGCGCTCGCGCAGCAGGGCCGTGTTGGCCCGCGTGGCGGGGTGGTGCCACATCTCCGTGTGCATGGCCGGTGCCAGCACCACGGGGCAGGTGGCCGTGAGCAGCACATTCCCCAGCAGGTCCGGCGCGAGCCCGGCAGCGGTGCGCGCGAGCAGGTCGGCCGTGGCCGGGGCCACCACCACCAGGTCGGCCGAACGGCCCACCCGGACGTGGTTCACCTCGTCCACGGCCTCGAACGTGTCCGTCCGCACGGGTCGCCCCGAGAGGGCCTCCCACGTGGGGGCGCCCACGAACTTCAGCGCGCTGGGCGTGGGGACCACGGTGACGCCGTGGCCCGCCTCCGTCATGAGACGCAGCAGGAGGGCGGACTTGTACGCGGCGATGCCGCCGCCGACCCCCAGCACGATCTCCATGGCGGGATCAGGACTCCTGCGCGTCCTCGTCGGCCGGCGCGGCGGCCTCGGGCTCCGCCTGCTCGCCCTCCTCGGCGCGCACGGCCTCGCCCGCCTCGGCGATCTCGGCGGGGTCGCCCACGGGCTGGCCGGCGTCCGAGTGCTCGAGGAGCGAGAAGGGGTCGTCGTCGCCCGGGAGGGAGAAGTCGCCGAAGTCCTCGGCGGCGAGGTCGGCCGCGGGGGTGGGCTCCTGCTCCTCGCGGGAGACCAGCAGGTCCGACTCG
Source organism: Micrococcus sp. M4NT (assembly GCF_033790745.1). Lineage (NCBI taxonomy): Bacteria > Bacillati > Actinomycetota > Actinomycetes > Micrococcales > Micrococcaceae > Micrococcus > Micrococcus sp. M4NT. Next base: position 63,044 of record NZ_JAMYEH010000002.1, on the reverse strand, counting down.
ATCTCGCGCAGCGAGATGGAGAGGGACTTCTCGTTCAGGGAGGTGTCCACGAGGGGGCCCACGTACTCGAAGAGGCCCTCGTGGAGCTGCGAGTAGTAGGCGTTGATCTGGCGAGCGCGCTTGGCGGCGAAGAGCACCAGGGCGTACTTCGAGTCCACCCGCTCCAGGAGGGAGTCGATGGGCGGGTTGACGATGCCGTCGTACTGTTCGGTCACGAGTTCTCCAGAGTCTGTCGCTGTCTTCACTGGCCCGGTTCCCGCCGGGCGGCGGCCAGGTCCTAGGCCTGGGGCGAACGGCGCTCGGGGTCCAGCCCCATGAGTCTCACCAGTTCATCGGCGGCCCGCTCGACGGTGTCGTTCACGACGACGGCGTCGAACTCGGGTTCCGCGGCGAGCTCCAGTCTAGCCGTATCCAGACGGCGCCGCTGTTCCTCGGGTCCCTCGGTGCCGCGCCCGACGAGCCGGGACACCAGCTCGTCCCAGCTCGGCGGGGCGAGGAACACGAAGGTGGCGTCCGGCATCGACCGCCGCACCTGGCGGGCACCCTGGAGGTCGATCTCGAGGAGCACGTGGCGTCCGGCCGCCACGGCCTCCTCGACGCGGTCCCGCCGCGTGCCGTAGCGGTTGAGCCCGTGCACCACGGCCCACTCGAGCATCTGGTCCCGCTCCACCAGCTCGTCGAACTCCTCGGGCGAGGTGAAGAAGTAGTGCACCCCGTCCTGCTCGCCCGGCCGGGCCGGGCGGGTGGTGGCGGAGACCGAGAGCCAGGCCTGCGGGAAGTGGTCCCGGACGTAGGCGGAGACGGTGCCCTTGCCCACGGCGGTGGGCCCGGCCAGCACGGTCACGCCGGGGCCGGGGGCGACGACGGCGGTCCGCGCGGCGGGGATGGCGGGCACCGGGCCCTGGTCGTTCAGCTCGGTCACGCGCGCTCCTGGGACGGCGGCCGGGCTCACCGCGATACGGCGCTCACCGGTCCGCGACGGGGGTGGGGGTCACCGGCCAATATAGGCGATCAGCGCCTCGCGCTGGCGCCGACCCAGTCCCCTGAGGCGCCGCGGCGCGGAGATCTCGCACGCCTCCATGACGGCCTGGGCGCGGACCTCCCCCACGCCGGGGAGCGCCTGGAGCAGGTCCACGGTGCGCAGCCGGGCGATCGCCGGATCGGCGTCCGCGCGCTCGAAGACATCGTGGAGGGTGACCTCGCCCTCCGCGAACGAGGCCTTCAGCGCGGCACGCGCCTGCCGCGCCTCGAGTGCCTTCGAGCGCGCCTCGGCCCGCTCGGCCGTGCTGAGTTCCCGCAGTGCCATGGGCCGCCCCCTTCTCTGTCGCGCGATGCGCGGCGTCACCGAACCGTTCGATGTTCAACGGATCGGAGAATCACCGATCTGAGAGGGGAAGATACCACTTCGTGTGCCGTCGGTCACTTGGCGCGCAGGAGTCATGTCATCCACCCAGGTCAGCGCGACTCTGCTCGAGGGAGGCGATCAGGCCCGCCAGGGTCGGCCCCGCCGCGAGGATGCCGCGGGAGGACGTCGCCAGCACCTGCGGCCACGCCGGGCCGAAGCCCGCGCGCATGCCCGCGGCCGTGGCGCCCTGGGCGCCGAAGCCGGGCGCCAGCAACGGGCCGCCCACGTCCTCGAGCCGCATGCCCAGTCGCGCGGCCTCCTCGGCGACGGTCGCCCCGACGACGAGCCCCACGGGCCCCCACTCGCCGGGTGCGGCCAGCCGGGCGTTGAGCTCGGCGGCAGCCTCCGTGATCCGTCGCGCGACGGCGCCGCCCTCCTCCCCCACGCCCACGTGCTGCACGTCGCGACCCTCGGGGTTCGAGGTGAGCGCGAGCACGAACACGCCGCGTCCGGCGGCGTGCGCGGTCTCCGCGGCGGCGGTCAGCGTCCCGAAGCCCAGATACGGGCTCAGGGTCACCGCGTCGGCGGCCAGCGGGGAGGCGTCCTCGAGCCACGCGGCGGCGTAGCCCGCCATCGTGGAGCCGATGTCCCCCCGCTTGGCGTCCGCGATGGTGAGCACGCCCGCGGCCCGGGCCTCGGAGAGGAGCCGCTCGAGGGCCGCGAAGCCGGCCGATCCGTGGCGCTCGTACAGGGCCACCTGGGGCTTCAGGGCCGCGACGCGCGGGCACTCACCGCCCGCGGCGGCCTCGAGGGCGGTGAGGGAGAAGGACTCCAGGCCCGCGGCCGTGTCCGGCAGCCCCCACGCCCGCAGCAGGACGGGATGCGGGTCCACGCCCAGGCACAGCGGCCCGGCCGCCGCCATGGCGTCGGCGAGGCGCCGCCCGAACGGCGTGCGCGAGGCCCGTGCGGCGCACTCCTCGCTCACGCGGACGCCCCGGCGCGCACGGCCTGCTGGAGGCGCTCGTCGTGCTCCTGGAGGGAGGTCACGCTCCACTCGTAGGTGCGCATCGCCTCGATCGCCTGCAGGCACGCCGCGAACTCGGCGACGGTCGTGATCACCGGCACGCCCAGCGAGGTCGCGGCCGCGCGGATCTCGTAGCCGTCCGTGCGGGCGTCGCCACCCGAGGGCGTGTTGAGCACCAGGTCCACGGTCCCGGCGTGCAGCTGCTCGAGCACCGTGCCCACGCCGTCCTCGCGTCCGGCCTCGGCGATCTTCGCCACGGTCTCCGCGGGGATCCCGTTGCGGCGCAGCACCTCGGCGGTGCCGCCCGTGGACACGACCTGGAAGCCCAGGTCCACGAGGCGCTTGGCCTGCCCGACGACGGCCCGCTTGTCCCGGTTGGCCACCGAGACGAACACGCGGCCCTGGGTGGGCAGCGGGCCGCCCGCGGCGGCCTGGGACTTGGCGAAGGCCGTGTCGAAGTACTTGTCGATGCCCATGACCTCGCCGGTCGAGCGCATCTCCGGGCCGAGCAGCGAGTCGACGACGCGCCCCTCCCTGGTCCGGAAGCGGGTGAAGGGCAGGACGGCCTCCTTGACCGCGACGGACGCGCCCAGGGGGAGCGAGCCGCCGTCGTAGGCCGTGGGCAGGACGCCCGCGTCCTGGAGGTCCGCGATCGAGCGGCCCACGCCGATGAGCGCGGCGGCCTTGGCCAGCTGCACGCCCGTGGCCTTGGACACGAACGGCACCGTGCGGGACGCGCGGGGGTTCGCCTCGATGACGTAGAGGACGTCCGAGGCCAGCGCGAACTGGATGTTGATGAGGCCGCGCACGCCCACGCCCTCGGCGATCAGCCGGGTGGCGCGGTGCACGCGCTCCACCACGTCCGGGCCGAGGGTCACGGGCGGGAGCACGCACGCCGAGTCGCCGGAGTGGATGCCGGCCTCCTCGATGTGTTCCATGACGCCGCCGAGGTAGAGCTCCGTGCCGTCGAACAGCGCGTCGACGTCGATCTCGATCGCGTCCTCGAGGAAGCGGTCCACGAGCATCGGCTTGTCCGGGGTGATCTCGGTCGCGTGCGTCACGTAGTGCGCCAGCGCCTCCTCCGTGTAGACGATCTCCATGCCGCGGCCGCCGAGCACGTAGGACGGGCGGACCAGCACGGGGTAGCCGATCTCGTCCGCCACGCGCTTGGCGTCCTCGAAGGACACCGCGGTGCCGTTCTTCGGGGAGATCAGCCCGGCCGCGTCGAGCACGCGGGCGAACTCCCCGCGGTGCTCGGCGAGGTCGATCGCCGCCGGGGAGGTGCCGAGGACCGGCACGCCGGCGTCGGCGAGCTGCTGGGCGAGCTTGAGCGGGGTCTGGCCGCCGAGCTGGACGAAGACGCCCAGCACGCCGCCGGAGGCCTCCTCCGCCGCGATGACCTCGAGGACGTCCTCGAGGGTGAGCGGCTCGAAGTACAGGCGGTCCGAGATGTCGTAGTCCGTGGAGACGGTCTCGGGGTTGCAGTTGACCATGACGGTCTCGTACCCGGCCTCACGCAGCGCCATGGTGGCGTGCACGCACGAGTAGTCGAACTCGATGCCCTGGCCGATGCGGTTGGGGCCCGAGCCGAGGATGACCACGGACTTCCCCTCGTGCGGGGTCACCTCGGTCTCGAGGTCGTAGGACGAGTAGCGGTAGGGCGTGAACGCCTCGAACTCGGCGGCGCACGTGTCCACGGTCTTGAACACGGGCCGGACGCCGAGGGCGTGGCGGACGCCGCGGACCACGTCGGGGTCCATGTGGCGCAGGCGGCCGATCTGCTCGTCCGAGAAGCCGTGCCGCTTCGCGCGGCGCAGCAGGTCCTCCGTGAGCTGCTCCGCGGTGCGGACCTCGTCGGCGACCTCGTTGACCAGCATGAACTGGTCCAGGAACCACGGGTCGATCGCGGTGGCCTCGAAGGCCTCCTCGAGCGTGGCGCCGGCGTACAGGGCCTGCTGGGTCTGGGCGAGGCGCTGCGTGGTGGCGGTGCGGGCCCGCTCGAGGAGGGCCTTCGGATCCGCGTCCTGGTCGAAGGCGAGCTCGGAGCCCTTCTGCTCGAGGGAGCGCAGCGCCTTCTGGAGCGCCTCCGTGAAGTTGCGGCCTATGGCCATGGCCTCGCCCACGGACTTCATGGTGGTGGTGAGCGTGGGGTCCGCGGCGGGGAACTTCTCGAACGCGAAGCGCGGGACCTTCACCACCACGTAGTCGAGCACCGGCTCGAAGGAGGCGGGCGTCTTGCGGGTGATGTCGTTGGGGATCTCGTCCATCGTGTAGCCCAGGGCCAGCTTCGTGGCGATCTTGGCGATCGCGAAGCCGGTGGCCTTCGAGGCCAGCGCGGAGGAGCGGGACACGCGGGGGTTCATCTCGATGACGACGACGCGGCCGTCCTCCGGGTTCACGGCGAACTGGATGTTGCAGCCGCCCGTGTCCACGCCGACCTCGCGGATGACGTTGATGGAGATGTCGCGCAGCTTCTGGTACTCGCGGTCCGTGAGCGTCATGGCCGGGGCCACGGTGATCGAGTCGCCGGTGTGCACGCCCACGGGGTCGACGTTCTCGATCGAGCAGACCACCACGACGTTGTCGTTGCGGTCGCGCATCATCTCGAGCTCGTACTCCTTCCAGCCGAGGATCGACTCCTCGAGGAGCACCTCGGAGGTCGGGCTGTACTGCAGGCCCTGCCCGCAGATGCGGTGCAGGTCGGCCTCGTCGTAGGCCATGCCGGAGCCGAGCCCGCCCATCGTGAAGGACGGGCGCACCACCACGGGGTACTTCAGGTCCTCGACGGCGGCGAGGGCCTCCTCCATCGTGTGCACGATGTGCGAGCGCGCGGACTCGCCGCCGGAGCGCTCCACGACGCCCTTGAACTTCTCGCGGTTCTCGCCGAGCTCGATCGCGGCGATGTTGGCGCCGATGAGCTCCACGCCGTACCGCTCCAGCACGCCGTCCCTGTCGAGGGCGATCGCGGTGTTCAGCGCGGTCTGCCCGCCCAGGGTGGGCAGGACGGCGTCCGGACGCTCCTTCTCGATGATCTTGGCGACCACCTCGGGCGTGATGGGCTCGACGTAGGTGGCGTCGGCCAGCTCGGGGTCGGTCATGATCGTGGCCGGGTTGGAGTTGACGAGGACCACGCGGATCCCCTCCTCCTTGAGCACGCGGATGGCCTGCGTGCCGGAGTAGTCGAACTCCGCGGCCTGGCCGATCACGATGGGGCCGGAGCCGATGACCAGGACGGACTTCAGGTCGGTGCGCTTGGGCATGGATCAGGCTCCTTCGGGGGTGGCGGACGGGGTGGCCGCGGCCGGCGCGCCGGCGGAGCGGCGCTCGGCGAGCATGGCGGCGAAGCGGTCGAACAGGCCCAGCGAGTCGTGCGGACCCGCGGCGGCCTCGGGATGGAACTGCACGGAGAACGCGGGCCGGTCGACGAGGCGCAGCCCCTCCACGACGTCGTCGTTGAGGGACCAGTGGGAGACCTCGACACGGCCGTAGCGGGCCTCGGGGGCCTGAACGACCTCGCCGATGGGCGCGTCGACGGCGAAGCCGTGGTTCTGCGAGGTGATCTCCACGCGGCCGGTGGCCTTGTCCATGACGGGCTGGTTGGGGCCGCGGTGGCCGAACGGCAGCTTGTAGGTGCCGAAGCCCAGGGCGCGGCCGAAGATCTGGTTGCCGAAGCAGATGCCGAAGTAGGGCAGCTCCGCGTCCAGCACCCGGCGCAGGGTCTCCACCTGCGCGTCGGCGGTGGCGGGGTCGCCGGGACCGTTGGAGAGGAACACGCCGTCCGGCTCGACCGCCTGGATCTCGGCGAAGCCGGCGGTGGCGGGCAGCACGTGCACGCGGATGCCGCGAGCGGCCAGGTGGCGAGGGGTGGCGGCCTTGATGCCGAGGTCGAGGGCGGCGACCGTGGCGATCGGCTCCCCCTCCCAGCCGTGGTCGGCGGGCTCGACGACGTAGCCGGACTCCGCCGTGACCGTCTCGGCGAGGCGCGCGCCCTCCATGGCCGGGGCAGCGCGGACCTCGGCGAGCAGCTCCGCCTCGGGGCGCTGCGCGTCCGCACCGGAGAAGATGCCGGCGCGCATGGCGCCCGAACTGCGTAGCAGGCGCGTGATCGCCCGGGTGTCCACGCCCTGGATGCCGACGATCCCCTGCGCCGTGAGCTCCTCGTCGAGGGAGCGCTCGGCACGCCAGTTGGAGGGGCGGCGGGCGGCGTCGCGCACCACGTAGCCGGCCACCCACATGGCGCGGGACTCGCGGTCCTCGTCGTTGACGCCGGTGTTGCCGATGTGCGGAGCGGTCTGGACCACGATCTGGCGGGCGTAGGAGGGGTCGGTCAGGGTCTCCTGGTAGCCGGTCATGCCGGTGGTGAAGACGGCCTCGCCGAGGGTGGTGCCGCGCGCGCCGTAGGCCCGGCCCCGGTGCACGGAGCCGTCCTCGAGGACGAGGAGGGCGCGGTCGTCGGTGCCGGCGGCGGTGCCGGGGGTCGGGGTGCTCATCGGGGGTTCTCCTGTCCTGCGGGGTCCGCGGTGGCGGTCCGGGCGCGGTCGATGATGGTCTGGAGCGCGTCGACGACGCGGTGGCGGTCCTCGGTGCGCTGCGGGCGGAAGGCCGAGGTGAGCGCGACGTCGCCGAGGCGCCAGCCCCACGCGGCGAGCCCGCCCGGCTCGGTGAACTTGCCGGCGATCCCGGCGGAGTGCCCGACGGCGGTGAGATCGGAGGCCGGCACGAACAGGGCATCCATCCCGGGGCGCAGGACCAGCAGGCCGGGGTGGGCGCCGGCGGCGTGCACCTCGAGGCGGGCCCTCGAGCGCAGGCCGAGGCCGTGCACGGCCACGCGGTCCAGGCGGCTCTCCTCCCGCACCGTGCCCACGTACATCCCCTCGACGGCGAGGGCCGGCTCCTGCTCGTACAGCGCGGCGGGGGCGGCGGCCGGAGCGGGGATGCCGGACTGGGCGCGGCGCCGGGAGCGCCACCCCCATGCCAGCAGCGCGAGGATCACGGCGATCGTCAGGAGCGTCGCCACGACGATGGGCAGCCACACGCCGCTGTAGTCCTTCCCCGGGGCCGTCGGGGGAACGGGACGCGCGGCGAGCACACCCTCCAGGCGCGCGAGGGCGTCGAAGCGCGGCCCGGTCACCGGCTCGCCTCGCCGGTCTCGGCGGCCGCGGGATGGCGGTAGGGCGTGGCGGGGGCGCCGTCGGCGACCACGCGGTGCCCGCGGTAGAGGGTGTGCACGGTGGCGCCCGGCAGCTCCATGCCGCGGTACGGGCTGTTGCGCGAGCGCGTCAGGTGGGCCTCGGGGTCCACGGTGCGGCGCACCGAGGGGTCCCACACCACCAGGTTCGCGACCGCGCCGACGCGCGGGGCGCCGTCGTCCTCGGCCTGGCCCTGGTCGGTGAGGCCCGCGATGCGGGCCGGGTTCACGGAGAGCACGCGGGCCACGCCGGCCCAGTCGAGCAGCCCCGTCTCCACCATGGCCTGCTGCACCACGGGCAGGGCGGTCTCCAGGCCCGTCATGCCCATCGCGGCGACCGTCCACTCGCACTGCTTCGTCTCGGGCGTGTGCGGGGCGTGGTCGGTGCCGACGGTGTCGATCGTGCCGTCGGCCAGGGCCTCGCGCAGCGCCATGACGTCGGCCTCGCGGCGCAGCGGCGGGTTCACCTTGTACACAGGGTCGTACGAGCGCACGAGCTCCTCGGTGAGGAGGAGGTGGTGCGGGGTGACCTCCGCGGTGACACGCACGCCCTGCTCCTTGGCCCAGCGGATGAGGCGCACGGAGCCCTCGGTGGAGACGTGGCAGACGTGCAGGCGGGAGTCCACGTGCTGGGCGAGCAGCACGTCGCGGGCGATGATCGCCTCCTCGGCCACGGCGGGCCAGCCGGGCAGGCCGAGGATCCCGGAGAGCTCGGACTCGTTCATCTGGGCGCCGGCGGTGAGCTTGGGCTCCTGGGCGTGCTGGGCCACGAACCCGCCGAAGGACTTCACGTACTCGAGCGCGCGGCGCATGAGCACGGCGTCGTGCACGCACATGCCGTCGTCGGAGAACATCCGCACGCGGGCCTGGGAGTCGGCCATCGCGCCGAGGTCGGCGAGGGCCTCGCCGGCCAGGCCCACGGTCACGGCGCCCACGGGGTGCACGTCGCACCAGCCGGCGTCGCGGCCCAGGCGCCAGACCTGCTCGACGACGCCCGCGGTGTCCGCGGTGGGGGTCGAGTTGGCCATGGCGTGCACGGAGGTGAAGCCGCCCATCGCGGCGGCGCGGGTGCCGGTCTCCACGGTCTCCGCGTCCTCCTTGCCGGGCTGACGCAGGTGGGTGTGGAGGTCCACGAGCCCGGGCAGGACGATCAGGCCGGTGCAGTCGAGCACCTCGGCGGCGCCGGCGGCCGGGTGGGCGGACACGTCCGGGCCGACGGCGGCGACCAGGCCGTCCGCCACGAGGACGTCGGCGCTCTCCCCGGAGGCGAGGGCGGCGCCGCGCAGCAGCACGGGGGCGGGGCGGGTGACGGGAGCGCTCACGGGCGGACCTCCTGGAGGGGCTGGGCGGGCGCGGCGGAGGGCCGGCCGGGATCGTCGTGGTTGAGGACCAGGTGCAGGACGGCCATGCGCACGGACACGCCGTTGGCCACCTGCTCGAGGGCCGTGTTGCGGGGCGAGTCGGCCGCCGCGGGGCAGATCTCGAGGCCCCGGTTCATCGGCCCCGGGTGCATCACGAGCGGCTGCGCGAGGCGGCCGCCGCGCTGGGCGGAGAGCCGCGCGAACCGGTCCGCGGTCAGGCCCCACGAACGGGTGTACTCCCCCGCGGACGGGAAGAACGCGCCGCCCATGCGCTCGGCCTGCACGCGCAGCATCATGACGGCGTCGGGGGCGGCGGCGAGGGCCTCGTCCAGCGAGTAGGTGACGCGGCACGGCCACGCGTCCACGCCGACGGGCAGGAGGGTGGGCGGCGCGGCGAGGGTGACCTCCGCCCCCAGCGTCGTCAGGAGCCAGACGTTGGAGCGGGCCACGCGGGAGTGCAGGATGTCCCCCACGATCACCACGTGCATGCCGGCCAGGTCGGTGCCCGTGGGCGCCGCGCCGGTCTCGGCGGCCAGGTGGCGGCGCAGCGTGAAGGCGTCCAGCAGCGCCTGCGTGGGGTGCTCGTGGGTGCCGTCGCCGGCGTTCACCACGGCCGAGCCGACCCAGCCGGAGTCGGCCAGCTGACGGGCCGCGCCGGAGGACCAGTGGCGCATGACGATCGCGTCCGCGCCGATCGCCTCGAGCGTCTGGACGGTGTCCTTGAGGGACTCGCCCTTGGAGACGGAGGAGCCCTTCGCGGAGAAGTTGATCACGTCCGCCGAGAGGCGCTTGGCGGCCGCCTCGAAGGAGATGCGCGTCCGGGTGGAGTCCTCGAAGAAGAGGTTCACCACGGTGCGGCCGCGCAGGGCGGGCAGCTTCTTGACCTCGCGCTCGTTGACGGCCGCCATCTCCTCGGCGGTGTCCAGCACGGCGAGGGCGTCTGCGCGGCTGAGGTCGGCGGTGGAGAGCAGGTGGCGCACGGCTCAGGCCTCCTTGCCGGCGGGCGCGGACGGGGCGTCGGCGATGCTCACGGTGTCTTCGACGACCTCCCCGGTGCCCGCGGGGCCGTCCACCTCCGTGAGGCGGACCTGCACGCGCTCGGCGGTGGAGGTCGGAAGGTTCTTTCCCACGAAGTCTGCCCGGATCGGCAGCTCGCGGTGCCCGCGGTCCACGAGGACGGCGAGCCGGACGGCGGCGGGGCGGCCCAGGTCGGCGATCGCGTCGAGCGCGGCGCGGACGGTGCGCCCGGAGAAGAGGACGTCGTCCACGAGCACGACGACGGCGTCGTCGAGGGGGTGGGCGGGCAGGCGCGTGGGGGCCGGGGTGCGGGCTGCGCTGCGGCGCAGGTCGTCCCGGTACAGGGTGACGTCCACCTCGCCGACGCAGGCCTCGGGGTCGAAGCCCGGGTCGATGCGGTGCAGCACGGTGCCCAGGCGGTGCGCCAGCGGGACGCCGCGGCGCGGGATCCCCATCAGCACGAGGGAGTCCGCGCCCTTGTTGGACTCGAGGATCTCATGGGCGATCCGGGTCAGGGCCCGGTCGATCTCGGCCGCGGTCAGCACGGTCCGGGCAGCACGAGGTGCGGTGGGAGCTCGTCCCATCCGGCGCCTCCTTCCCCGCCTCACAGGACGGTCGTTAAAGGATGCGAAAGGGGTGTGTCCGACGGTCGGGGGCACCGTCCGCGGGCGAGTCCGACTCTACCAGTGGGGCCTGCGCGGGACGCCCGATGACGTCCCGCGCGGGCCTCGCGTCGGGTGTGATCCGCGTCCCGCTCAGGCGAGCAGCGTCGGCTTCACCTGCTGGAGACGGCCGAGGAGGCCGTTGACGAACTCCGGGGAGTCGTCCGTGGAGAGCTGCGCGGCCAGGGCCACGGCCTCGGACACGGCGACGGCGTCCGGCACGTCGTCCTGGAACAGCAGCTCCCACGCGCCCACGCGCAGGATCGCGCGGTCCACGGCGGGCATGCGGTCCAGGCTCCAGCCGCGGGAGTACGAGGTCAGGGCCTCGTCCAGGCGCTCCTGGTCGGCGATGACGCCCTCGACGAGCAGCTGCGTGTAGGCGTTCACCTGCAGGTCGGTCTGGGAGCGCCGGGTCTCGATGCCCTGGAGCACGGTGGTCCCGCGCTGCTCGGCCTCGAAGAGGATCTCCACCGCCCGCTGCCGGGAGCGGCTGCGCGCCGTGGTCCCCCGCTTGGCGCCGGGGGCGGAGGCGGCATCAGTCATTGACGCGGCCCAGGTAGTCGCCGTTGCGGGTGTCCACCTTGACGCGGGTGCCCTGCTCCACGAACAGCGGGACCTGGATCTCGGCACCGGTCTCCACGGTGGCGGGCTTGGTGCCCGCGGAGGAGCGGTCGCCCTGCAGGCCCGGCTCGGTGTAGGTGATCTCCAGGACCACGGACGCCGGCATCTCGAGGTACAGCGGGGTGCCCTCGTTGAGGGCGATGACCACCTGGGTGTTCTCGAGCATGTACTTCGCGGCGTCGCCCACCACGGCGGCCGGGACCGTGATCTGGTCGTAGGTCTTCGTGTCCATGAACACGTAGTCCGCGCCGTCCTGGTACAGGTACTGGTAGTCCGAGCGGTCCACGATGGCGAACTCCACCTTGGTGCCCGCGTTGAAGGTCTTGTCCACGACCTTGCCGCTGGTGATGTTGCGCATCTTGGTGCGCACGAACGCCCCGCCCTTGCCGGGCTTCACGTGCTGGAACTCGATGACGTTCCAGAGCTGGCCCTCCAGCTTCAGGACGGAGCCGTTCTTGATGTCATTGGTCGTTGCCACGAAGGTCTCCCGGTGCCTGGGGCGGGCGCGCAGCGGCCCGCCGGTCTTCTCAGTCGTTGATTGCGCGTGCCAGTCTACGCAGTGCACGCCCCCGGCCCGTCCTGCAGGAGGGGCGGGGCCGCCTCACTCCGCGATCTCCTGGTACGCCGCGAAGAGCAGCGAGGCGTCCGGGACGTCCACCGTCACGGGGCTGGCCAGCCCTTCGAGCAGGACGAAGCGCAGCTGGTCCCCGCGGTTCTTCTTGTCCCGGCGGATGCCCTCGAGGAGGGTCTGCCAGCGGTCGCCGCGGTAGGACACCGGCAGGCCCAGGGACTGCAGCACGGCCCAGTGGCGGTCCGCGGTGGCGTCGTCCAGCCGGCCCAGGGAGCGGGCCAGCTCGGCCGCGAACACGAGGCCGACGGACACGGCTGCGCCGTGACGCCACTGGTAGCGCTCGGCGTGCTCGATCGCGTGGCCCATGGTGTGCCCGTAGTTGAGGGCCTCCCGCGGACCGGACTCGCGCAGGTCCCGGGAGACCACCTCGGCCTTGACCCGGATGGCGCGCTCGATCAGCTCCCGCAGGCGCGGCGAATGGGGGTTCTGCGCCTGGGCCGGGTCCTCCTCGATCAGCTCGAGGATCGCCGGGTCCGCGATGAACCCGCACTTGACCACCTCCGCCAGGCCCGAGATGAGCTCGTTGGCCGGCAGCGTCAGGAGGGTGTCGAGGTCCGCCAGCACGCCGGCGGGCGAGTGGAACGCGCCCACGAGGTTCTTGCCCTCGGCGGTGTTGATGCCGGTCTTGCCGCCCACGGCGGCGTCCACCATGCCCAGCAGGGTGGTGGGCATGTGCACCACGCGCACGCCGCGCAGCCACGTCGCGGCCACGAAGCCCGCCAGGTCGGAGACGGCGCCGCCGCCCACGGAGACGATCGCGTCCGAGCGGGTGAAGTCGTTCTGGCCCAGGACCTGCCAGCAGAAGCCCGCCACCTGGAGGTGCTTGCCCTCCTCGGCGTCCGGGATCTCCGCGGTCAGGGCCGTGAGGCCGCTGGCCTCGAGGTCCGTCTTCACGACGTCGCCCGTCGCCCGCAGGGCGCGGGGGTGGACCACCAGCACCCGCTGCACGCCGGGGCCCAGGATGTCGGGCAGGCGAGCGAGCAGGCCACGGCCCACGACGACGTCGTAGCCGCCCTGGGCGGCGTTCTCGTGGCCGCCGCCCACCGGGATGACGGTGGCGTCCTCGGGGCGGTCGGCGCCGGGCGCGTCGGCTCCCGGCTCACCGACGGGATCGAGCTCGGACGGGTCCGGATGTCGCTCGGTCATGGGTGGGTCTCATTCCTTCAGCGGGGGCAGATCCCCTCCACGATACGCCAGGCGAGCTCGCGGGCCGGATCTGACGTGGTGTCCACCACGAGGTCGGCGACCTCGTGGTAGAGGGGATCGCGCTCCGCGAGGATCCGGCTCCACGTGCCGGCCGGGTCCCCCGCGAGCACGGGGCGCCCGGCACCGCTGTCGAGCCGGCGCAGCGCCTCGGCCTCCGTCACGCGCAGGTACACGACCGCGACCTCGGGGCGGGAGAGCAGCGACCGCGTCCCGGGCGAGAGCACGGCGCCGCCGCCGCTGGCCAGGACGCACGGCACGGCGCGGCTCAGGACGTGCTCGATCACCCGTGCCTCCTCGGCCCGGAACGCCCGCTCGCCGTGCTCGGCGAAGAAGGCGGGGATGGGTCCGTGGACCTGCACGAGGAGGTCGTCGGAGTCCACGAACGCCAGCCCCGTGGCCTCGGCCAGGGCGCGCCCGACGGTGGTCTTCCCCGCGCCCATGGGCCCCACGAGCACGAGGCCGCGCCGCGTGCCGGCGTCCTCCCCCGCCCTCGCCGACGCGGCGAGCCGCGCCTCGAGGGCGCCGGCCATCGCGTCCCACGGCCGAGCCGTGCAGGGCCCCGGGACGGGGTGGGACGCCGGGCAGGCGGCCGTCACGGCGCGGGCCTCACGGCAGGGGGTCGCCCATGGGGCCGTCGGCGGGGGCGTCCCCCGCAGGCTCGGGCAGCGCGGGGAGCGCGGCCGTGAAGGCCTCCAGGTTGCGCCGGGTCTCCCCGAGCGAGTCGCCGCCGAACTTCTCCATCACGGCATCGGCCAGCACGAGCGCGACCATGGCCTCGGCGACGATGCCCGCGGCGGGCACCGCCGCGACGTCCGAGCGCTGGTGGTGCGCCGTGGTCTCGGCGCCGGTGGCCACGTCCACGGTCGGCAGCGCGCGCGGGACGGTGGCGATGGGCTTCATCGCCGCGCTCACGCGCAGCACCTCGCCCGTGGACATGCCGGCCTCGATGCCGCCCGCGCGGTCGCTCGTGCGACGCAATCGGCCCCCGTCGCCGCGGGCGATCCCGTCATGGGCCGCCGAGCCGCGGCGGGAGGCGGTGGCGAAGCCGTCGCCCACCTGGACGCCCTTGATGGCCTGGATGCCCATGAGGGCGCCGGCCAGACGCGCGTCGAGCCGGCGGTCCCCGTGCACGTGCGAGCCGAGGCCGATCGGCACGCCGTAGGCCAGGACCTCCACGACGCCGCCGAGGGTCTCCCCCTCCTTGTGCGCCGCGTCCACCTCGGCCACCATCGCGGCCGAGGTCTCCGGGTCGAGGCAGCGGACGGGGTCGGCGTCGAGCCGGGCCTCGTCCTCGGGCACGGGGAAGGCGTGGTCCGCGGGCAGGGTGGCCGCTCCGAACGCGACGGTGTGCGAGACGATCCGCACGCCGAGCTCGGCGAGGAACGAGCGGGCCACGGTGCCGAGGGCCACGCGCGCGGCGGTCTCGCGGGCCGAGGCGCGCTCCAGCAGGGGGCGGGCGTCGTCGAAGCCGTACTTCTGCATGCCGGTGAGGTCGGCGTGGCCGGGACGCGGGCGGGTCAGCTTCGCGTTGCGCGCGAGCCCCGCGAGCTCCTCGGCCGGCACGGGATCGGCCGCCATCACCTTCTCCCACTTGGGCCACTCGGTGTTGGCCACCTGGATCGCCACGGGCGAGCCCAGCGTCAGGCCGTGCCGCACGCCGCCGAGCACGGTGACGGCGTCCTGCTCGAACGACATCCGCGCGCCGCGGCCGTAGCCGAGGCGACGGCGCGCGAGCGCGTCCGCGATCGCCTCCGTCGTCACCGGGATCCCGGCGGGGAGACCTTCGAGGATTCCTGTCAGGGCGGGGCCGTGAGACTCTCCCGCTGTCAACCAGCGCACCATGCCGACGATCCTCTCACGCAGGCGGGGCGCCGCCGCCGGATGTGACCGGCGGCGTCGCCCGCGGGCCGTGCCGGCGGCGGGTCAGGCCCCGGCCACGCCGAGTGCCCGGGCGGCCGCGGCCGTCACCGCGGCCCAGTCCGGCTCCGGCGCACCGGCCTCCCGGCGGGGCCGAGCGGTGAAGAGGCGCACCTGCTCCACGCCCTGGTGCAGCAGCATCGCGACGCCGGACACGACCGCCCCTCCGTGGCCGGACCACGCGTGGGCGAGGGCGGAGGGCCACGGGTCGTACGCGGCATCCAGCAGGGGCGGCAGCGCCCCGCCCTCGGGGAGGCACGGGGCGAGGGGGTCGGCGGCGCGGGGCGGCAGGGTGGCGACGAGCGCGCGCAGGTCCGGGGCCAGGGCCAGGAGCTCGGCCTGTGCCATGACCTCCACCCGGAGCCCGAGCCCGGCCGCGAGGTCTGCGACGTCCGCGGCGCGGGACGGCTCCCGCACGCCGAACGCGACGGCGTCGGCGCCGAGCTGCCACGCGGCCAGCACCGCGGCGGCCGCGGTGCCGCCGTTGCCGAGCACACCCATGGCACCGCCGCGGGCGGCGGGGTCCAGCCCTGCGGTGCGCAGGGCACCGACCACGCCGTCGACGTCCGTGTTGTGGGCCAGCAGGGCGCCCGGATGGTCCGGGTGGTCGCGCACGAGCGTGTTCGCCACGCCCAGCAGGCGCACCCGGTCCGTCAGGACGTCGGCCTCGGAGACCACCGCGGCCTTGAGCGGCATGGTGACGGAGACGCCCAGCCAGTCCTCCCCGGGGTCGGCGGCGCCGGATCCCGTCGCCCCGGAGGCCCTCCCGAGGCGGTCCCGCACGAAGGCGGGCAGCTCGTCCGGGCCGAGGTCGTGGCGGTCGTAGACCACGGGCAGGCCGAGGGCCGCGTAGGCGGCCCCGTGCAGCGTCGGGGAGAGCGAGTGCGCGATCGGGCGGCCCATCACGCCGGCGCGCAGGCGGACCCCCGGGGGCGCCGGGGCGGCGCTCACCCGCACACGTCCGGGTTGGAGGCGCAGTACTTCTGGAACTCGCGCTGGTGGGCGCGGTGCTCCTCGTACGTCTTCGAGAACTCGGTGTGCCCCGTGGCGATGTCGGTGGTCACCCAGTAGTAGTCCTCGGACGGCTCGGGGTCCACGGCGGCCTCCACCGCGGCGTCGGAGGGCATGCCGATCGGCCCCGGCGGCAGGCCCCGGTGCTGGTAGGTGTTGTAGGGGTTGGACTCGTCGGCGCGCTGGGCCTTGGTGAACTGGAGGCTGCGCGCCTCAAGCCCGTAGTTGACGGCCGAGTCGATCTGCAGCAGGCCGTGGGTCTCCGTGTTGTCCGGCGCGAGCCGGTTCTCGATGATGCCCGCGACCCGCGCGTAGTCCCGTGGCAGGGCCTCGGCCTCGAGGAGGGAGGCCAGGGTGACCACGCGCATCCGCTCGTCGGCGTCGCTCACCCCCTGCTCGTCGAGGAACTCGAGGCGCGGGCGCACGAGCCTGTCCAGAATCTGCTCCGGGGTCGAGTCCACGGAGATCCGGTACTCCCCCGGGTCGAGCCACCCCTCGAGCGAGTCGGCCCCCTCGGGGACGCCGTACCGCTGCGGATCGCTGGCCGCGGCGTCGAACTCCTCGCGGGAGTGGCCCGTGGACTCCACGAGGGCGTCCAGCGTCTCCGTGAGCCACTGGCCGCGGTTGACGAGCACGTAGTGCACGGCGCCCTGGTCCCGGCCCTGCAGCACGGCGAGGGCGTCGGCGGCGGGCATGCGCTCGCGCAGCACGAAGTCGCCGGCACCGATGGGCCGTTCGCCCGACTCCTCGGCCTCGCGCCGCAGCGCCGAGGCCGAGCCGACGATGCCCTTCTCGTCCAGGCGCTCCGCCACGGACTGCAGGGACTCCCCCGGGCGGACGGTGAACGTGACCTCCTCGCCCGAGGCCTCGGCGTGGTCCGCCCCGGCGAGCATGGAGCGCAGCGCCAGTGCGGCCACGACCACGAGGGCCGCCGCCACGGCGAGCAGGACCACCCGGCCGCGGCGCCGCCGGTCCCCCCGTCCCGTGCCGGCCGCGCGGGCCGAGCCGGTCACGACGGGGCGCCGTGCGGTGCCGCGGACGACGGACGGGCCCGCGGCGCGCGACCCCCGCCCGCGATCCACGGCTCCAGCCCGGCGCGGGGAGCGTCCGGCGCGCAACCGTCCCAGCGTGCCCGCGAGGGCGCCCCCGCGGACCGGCGGCGGGGCGGGCGCGGGCTCCGGCTCGCCGGGCTCCTCGACGTCCGAGAGGTCCGCGGTGAGGTCCTCGTGCTCCACGAAGCCGAACACGTCGAGGTCGTCGTCCTCCGGGTCGTGGTCGTAGCCCCGGCGTGTCTCGTTCACGGCGTCTCCTCCGTCGTGGCCGGCTGCCCGGCCCAGGCGCCCGTGCGGCGCTGCTCGTCGATGGCCGCCTGCAGGATGGCGACGGCCGCCGCCTGGTCGATCACCGACCGGCTGTCCTTCACGGTGCGGCCGGCGCTGCGCAGGCCCGCCTGGGCTGTGACCGTGGAGAGGCGCTCGTCCACGAGGTGGACGGGGACCGGACGGCCCGCGGCGCCGAGGGCGCGCTCGAGACGCGCCGCGTAGTCGAGGGCGTCCTGCGTGGACGGCGTGTGCTCCCCGCGCAGGTTGACCGGCAGCCCCACGTACACCACCACGGCCTCGTGCTCGTCCACGTGGCGCACGAGCTCGCCGAGGTCACGGCCGTGCCTCGCGTCCCGCCGCAGCGTGGCCACGGGGGTGGCGAGGAGGCCGTCCGGGTCGGACGAGGCGACGCCGACGCGCGCGCGGCCGACGTCCACCCCGATCGCGCGCCCGCGGCGCACCTCCCACGAGCTCACGCCGCGGCCACCGCCGCCCGCACGGCGTCGAGGGCCGCGGCCACGGCGGAGGCGTCCTGACCGCCACCCTGGGCCACGTCGTCCTTGCCGCCGCCCCCGCCGCCGAGCACGCGCGTGGCGGTCTTGACCATGGCGCCGGCCTTGAGGCCCGCCGCGCGGGCGGCCTCGTTGGTGGCGACGACGACGAGCGGGCGTCCCTTCGCCTCACCGGTGAGCGCCACGAGCACGGGGGTGCCGGCCGCGTTGCCGCCGGCGGACTCGATGCGCGAGCGCAGGTCGAGCACGAGGGTGCGCAGCTGGTCGCCCGCCACCTCGCCGGCGTGGTGGGTGAGGACCCGCACCGCCGTGCCGGCCGTCGTCGTGACGTCCTGCGCGCCCGCGGCGAGCTGGCCCGCCTGCGCCTGCAGCTGCTTCGCCTGGAGGTCGGCGATCTGCTTCTCGGCCGCCTTGAGGCGGTCCATCGTGGCGGAGATGCGGTCCTTGAGCTGGTCGGCCGGGGCCTTGAACATCTCCGAGAGGTCCGAGACGAGGGTGCGCTCGGTGGCCAGGTGGCGGAAGGAGTCCAGGCCCACGAGCGCCTCGACGCGGCGGTTGCCCGAGCCGACCGACTGCTCGCCGAGCAGGGTCAGGGAGCCGATCTGCGCGGTGCGGCCCACGTGGGTGCCGCCGCACAGCTCGCGGGACCAGGCGCCGTCGATCTCGACGACGCGCACGCGGTCCCCGTACTTCTCGCCGAAGAGGCTCATGGCGCCGAGCGCGCGGGCCTCCTCGATGCCCATCTCCTGGGTGAGGACCTGGTGGTCGTCCCGGATGGCGATGTTGACGACGTCCTCGATCTCCGAGCGTGCGCCCGCCGAGACGGACTCCGCCCAGCGGAAGTCGAAGCGCAGGTAGCCCTCCTTGTTGAAGGAGCCGGACTGCGTGGCGTCGGGGCCCAGGACCTGGTGCAGGGCGGCGTGCACGAGGTGCGTGCCCGAGTGCGCCTTCTCGCCGTCGAGGCGGCGCTGCAGGTCGATCTGGCCGAGCGCCTCGGCGCCCACGGGCACCTCGCCCTCGAGCACCCTGACCCTGTGCACCGAGAGGCCCTTGACGGGCGCCTGGACGTCGAGGACCTCGAGGCGGAAGCCGTCGCCGGTGATGAGGCCGGTGTCGGCCGCCTGGCCGCCGGACTCGGCGTAGAACGGGGTGGCGTCCAGGACCAGCTCGAGCTCGGTGCCCGCTGCCGCCGAGGGGACCTCGGCCCCGTCGGAGAGCAGCCCGCGGATCACGGACTCGGTGGTGTGCTCGGTGTAGCCCGTGAAGTGGGTCTGGCCCTCGGAGCGCAGGCGCTGGTACACGGCGGTGTCCGTGTGGCCGGACTTCTTGGCCTTGGCGTCCGCGCGGGCGCGGTCGCGCTGCTCGGTCATCAGGGTGCGGAAGCCCGCCTCGTCGACGGCGACGCCGGCCTCCTCGGCGATCTCGAGGGTCAGCTCGATCGGGAAGCCGTAGGTGTCGTGCAGCTCGAAGGCGTCCGCGCCCCCGATGCCCGTCCCGCCCGTCTTCGCGTCGCCGACGGCGGCGTCCAGGCGCGCGGTGCCCGCGGCGATGGTGCGCAGGAACGCCTTCTCCTCGGCGTAGGCGATGCGGGAGATGCGGTCGAACTCGTCCGCCACCACCGGGTAGACGCCCTTCATGGCATCGCGGGAGACGGGCAGCAGCTCGGGGAACACGGGCTCGGTGACGCCCATCAGGCGCAGGGCGCGGACCACGCGGCGGATGAGGCGGCGCAGCACGTAGCCGCGGCCCTCATTGCCCGGGCGAACGCCGTCGCCGATCAGCATGAGGGAGGAGCGCACGTGGTCGGCCACCATGCGCAGGCGCACGTCGTCCTCGTAGTGCGGGTCTGCGGGATCCTCGGTGGAGGTGTAGTCCCGGCCGGCCAGCTGCGCGGCGCGGTCCAGCACGGGGCGGACCTGGTCCGTCTCGTACATGTTCTCCACGCCCTGGAGGATCATCGCGAGGCGCTCGAGGCCGAGGCCGGTGTCGATGTTCTTGTTCTGCAGCTCGCCGGCCACGTCGAAGTCGTCCTTCGAGCGCACCGCGGAGAGCCGGTACTGCATGAACACGAGGTTCCAGATCTCGATGTAGCGGGTGTCGTCCGCCGCCGGGCCGCCCTCGGCGCCGTACGCGGGGCCGCGGTCGTAGAAGATCTCGGAGCACGGGCCGCCGGGGCCGGGCTGGCCCGTGTTCCAGTAGTTGTCGTCCTTGCCCATGCGCTGGATGCGCTCGGCGGGGACACCGACCTCCTCGCGCCAGATGCGGGCGGCCTCGTCGTCCTCCTCGTACACCGTGACCCACAGCCGGTCCGGGTCCAGGCCGAAGCCGCCCTCGTCCACGGAGAAGGTCAGGAGCTCCCAGGCCAGGGGGATGGCCTTCTCCTTGAAGTAGTCGCCGAAGGAGAAGTTGCCGCACATCTGGAAGAACGTGCCGTGGCGGACGGTCTTGCCGACCTCCTCGATGTCCGCGGTGCGGATGCACTTCTGCACGGACACGGCGCGCGGCGCCGGCGGGGTCTGCTCGCCCAGGAAGTAGGGGATGAAGGGCACCATGCCGGCCACGGTGAAGAGCAGCGACGGGTCCGGGGACACCAGCGAGGCCGAGGGCACCGGGCGGTGGCCCTGCTGCTCGAAGTAGGCCGTCCAGCGGCGTGCGATCTCCTGCGACTTCATGCGGTGGGGTCCTTCGAGATGGTGGTGGTGGACGGGGAGGCGGTGGTGCGGGGCGCACGTGCGGGCGGCGCGGACGACGACGGCGTGTCCAGCGTCTCCCCCGCGATGACGGTGGCGCGCGTGGCGAGGGCGGAGACCCACGGCGGGGCGTCCGTCTTGAGGCGCTCGGTGAAGCGGTTCACGCCCTCGGCGAGGGCCGTGGCCGCGGCGTCGCCGGCCGCCTGGCCGAGGTCCTGGGCGATCGTGTCCGGGTCGATCCCGGCGCGCTGGGCGAAGCGGCGCCCCAGGTCGGGGGCGCCGTGCGCGGCGGAGGGGCGGGCGGCGTCGGGCTCGACGAGCGGGCCGAACGCGCGGTGGGCGTACCACCCCGCGGCGGAGCCGGCGGTCAACAGCAGCAGCGAGCGGAGCATGGCTGGCCCTCCTTCGGGAGCGTGCGGATACCGGGTTCACCCTACCGGGACGCGCGGACGGAGCCGGGGACGTCGCAGGCCCGGCACCTCGACGAGGTGACCGGGCCTGCGGGACGCGCGCGGCGTCGTCGTCCGGGACGGGTCCCGGAGGAGAGGGATCAGCGCGCGTAGTACTCGACCACGAGCTGCTCCTCGCAGGTCACGGGGACCTCGGAGCGCTTGGGGCGACGGGAGAGGGTGGCCTGGAGCTTCTCGATCTCCACGGTCAGGTAGCCCGGGGTGGTGGGCAGGACCTGCTGGTGGGCGCCGGCGGCGGCCAGCTGGAAGGGGACCATCTTCTCGGAGCGCTCGTGCACGTGGATCATCTGGCCCGGCTTCACGCGGAAGGAGGGGATGTCGACGCGCTTGCCGTCCACCATGATGTGGCGGTGCACGACGAGCTGGCGGGCGGCCTGGATGGTGCGGGCGAAGCCGGAGCGCAGCACGAGGGCGTCGAGGCGCATCTCGAGGAGCTCGACCAGGTTCTCACCGGTCAGGCCGGCGGTGCGCTTGGCCTCCTCGAAGTAGCGGCGCATCTGGGCCTCGCGGATGTTGTACTGCGCGCGCAGACGCTGCTTCTCCTTCAGGCGCACCGCGTAGTCGGAGTCCTGCTTCTTGCGGGCGCGGCCGTGCTGACCGGGGCCGTACGGACGGCGCTCCATGTACTTCTCGGCCTTGGGGGTCAGGGCGATGCCCAGAGCGCGGGAGTGCCGCACGGTGCGGCGGGTGCGCAGGTTGCCACTCATGGTGGTTCCTTCTTTCCTTGACATGCGACACGGTTCGGGTTTGTCTCCGCGCCCCGTCAAGCACCCGCGCGGGCGCGGGCGACGGTGAGGGCGTGGAACCTGGCCTCCGCGTGATCCTCCGGAGAGCTGAGGGGCGTGCCGCCGCCCGTCATCCACTGATGCGCTGCGCGGTCCGCGCCGGAGCGCAGGCACACGGGGTGCCCGCCGATCGGCGCGGGGGGATCAGTCTGCGGCGCAGCGCCTGCCAGACCGGTCAACCCTACCAGAGCCGTGGGCTCAGTCCTGCCCGCGGACGATGCGCCGCAGGGCCGCCACCTGGTCCACGAGCCGCTTCTCATGGCCGATGGGCTTGGGCCGGTAGTAGTCCTTGCCCACGAGCGGGTCCGGCGGGTACTGCTGGCGGGCGACGGCGTGCGGCTCGTCGTGGCTGTACACGTACCCCTTCCCGTGGCCGAGGTCCGCCGCGCCGGCGTAGTGGGCGTCCCGCAGCGGCGGCGGAACGAGCCCGCCGTGGCCCGCGCGCACGTCCGCGATCGCCTCGTTGATCGCCGTGTAGGAGGCGTTCGACTTCGGCGCCGTGGCCAGGTGCGTCACGGCCTGCGCGAGGATGATCCGCCCCTCCGGCATGCCGATCAGCTGCACCGCCTGGGCGGCGGCCACGGCGGTCTGCAGCGCGGTGGGGTCGGCCATCCCGACGTCCTCGGAGGCAGAGATCACGAGCCGCCGGGCGATGAACCGCGGGTCCTCCCCCGCCTCGAGCATCCGCGCGAGGTAGTGCAGCGCCGCGTCCACGTCCGAGCCGCGGATCGACTTGATGAACGCGGAGATCACGTCGTAGTGCTGGTCGCCGTCCTTGTCATAGCGCTGGACCGCGTGGTCCATCGCCTGCGCGGCGTCCTCCGCGGTCACGGTCACGGGCGTCCCGGCCTCGGCGCCCTCTCCCCCGGTGGACGGGTCGCCGTCCGCCTCCGCGGGATCCGCCCCCTCGGCCGCGGGGCGGTCGTCGCGCGCCCGGTCCAGTCCGACGCCGGCAGCCGCCTCCAGCACCGTGAGGGCCCGTCGGGCGTCGCCGGCGGCCATGCGCACGATGTACTCCCGGGCCTCGTCCGTGAGGGCGACCGCGCCGTTGAGCCCGCGCTCGTCCGCCACCGCGCGGTCCACGAGCCCCACGATGTCCTCCGCGGTGAGCGGCCGCAGCGTCAGCAGGAGCGACCGCGAGAGCAGCGGCGCGATCACCGAGAAGCTCGGGTTCTCCGTGGTGGCGGCCACGAGCACGACCCAGCGGTTCTCCACACCGGGCAGCAGCGCGTCCTGCTGCGCCTTCGTGAACCGGTGGATCTCGTCCAGGAACAGGACGGTGGTGCGGCCGTAGAGGTCGCGCTCGCGCAGGGCCTGCTCCATCACCTGGCGCACGTCCTTCACGCCCGCGGTGATGGCGGAGAGCTCCGTGAAGGTGCGCCCCTCGCCGCGCGCGATCACGTGCGCGAGCGTCGTCTTCCCGATCCCGGGCGGCCCGTACAGGATCACCGAGCTCGGGCCCGCGGCCTGCGAGGCGGGGTCCGGCTGGGCGAGCTTGCGCAGCGGCGAGCCGGCGTGGAGCAGGTGACGCTGGCCCAGGACCTCGTCGAGGGAGCGTGGCCGCATGCGCACCGCCAGCGGCGCGGACGGGTGCGTCCCGGCGACCGTCCCGGCGGGGCCGGGGTCGTCGTCGGGGGTGAGCGCGGCGGAGAAGAGGTCGTCCATCCCCTCCAGCGTAGGCCTCCCCCGTGCCGGTCACCCCGTGGAGAGGTGGGCGTCAGCGCGGGGTCACCCGCGGTTCACCCGCATGGCATAGATCTCAGGGGTACCCCCGCACCCCAGCACAGGATCCCCATGCGCACCCTGCACCGCCTCGCCGCGGCGACCTCCGTCGTCGCCCTGTCCGCCGCCGTCGTCGCCCCGATGACCGCCGCCGCCCCGCCCGCCCACGCGAAGGCCCACGGGCGCTCCGCGGCCGTCGCGTCCGGCGACGCGGCCGGCAGGTCCGTCGAGCTGACCCCCGCCGGCACGCACGAGACCGGTGTGTTCGGCGAGTCCGCCGCCGAGATCCCGGCCTTCGACCCCACCACCGGCCGCCTGTTCGTGGTCAACGCGGAGAAGGGCGCGATCGACGTGCTGCGCGTCGGCGCCGACGGCGCCCCGACCGCGGAGACCGCCCTCTCCGCCGAGGGCCTGGCCACCGCCGACGGCTCCATCACGGACGAGGGTGCCACGGTGAACTCCGTGGCCGTGTCCGGCGGCGTGATGGCCGTGGCCGTGGAGGCCACGGACAAGACCGGCCTCGGCTGGGTCGTGTTCTTCGACACCGAGACCCTGGAGTACCTCGGCGGCGTCCGCGCGGGCGCCCTGCCGGACTCCATCGCCTTCTCCCCGAACGGCGAGTACGCCGTGGTCGCCAACGAGGGCGAGCCCGCCGACGACTTCTCCGTGGACCCGGAGGGCACGATCTCCGTGATCTCCGTGCCGAAGAACGTCCAGCAGTTCTCCCGCCTGTCCCAGGACGACGTGCGCACCGTGGACTTTCGCGCCTACGACGAGGGCGCCGCGCTGCCCGAGGGCGTCCGCGTGTTCGGCCCGGACGTGCAGGTTCCGGAGGGCCAGGAGGAGGCCGGCTACGTGGCCCGCAACCTCGAGCCCGAGTACGTCACCATCGGCGACACCGGCCGCACCGCCTACGTCTCCATCCAGGAGGCCAATGCGATCGTCGCGATCGACCTGAAGTCCGCGTCCATCGAGGACTTCTGGGCCCTCCAGCTCACCGACTGGTCCCAGGACGGCGTCCTCGACGTCTCCAACGACGACGACGCGATCTCCCTGCGGAACTGGCCCGTGATGGGCGTGCCGATGCCCGACGGCATCGACTCCTACCGCTGGCGCAGCCAGGACCTCGTGGTCTCCGCCAACGAGGGCGACTCCCGCGAGTGGGGCGACTTCGTGGACGCCGAGCGGGTGAAGGACCTCGAGCTGTGCAAGGCCGAGTACCCGGACGCGAAGGCCCTGCAGAAGAAGGGCGCCCTGGGCCGCCTCAACGTCATCACGGACCTCGGCTACGACGCCGAGCGCGAGTGCTACTCCCAGCTGCACGCCTTCGGCGGCCGCTCCTTCTCCATCTACACCGCGGACGGCGAGCGTCTCTTCGACTCCGCCGGCATGATCGAGGAGCAGATCGCCGCGCTCATCGAGGCCGGCGAGCTGCCCGAGTGGGCGTTCAACGCGAACAACGACGAGACCCCCTCGTTCGACTCCCGCTCCGACGACAAGGGCGTCGAGCCCGAGTCCGTCGTCGTGGGCCAGATCCAGGGCCGCACCTACGCGTTCGTGGGCCTGGAGCGCATCGGCGGCGTGATGGTCTTCGACATCACGGACCCGACGCAGGCCACCTACGTGGACTACGTCAACGAGCGCAACTGGGACGCCGAGGGCGACGACGCCGAGGCCGGCCTGGGCGACATGGGCGCCGAGGGCCTGACCTTCGTGCCCGCGCACGAGTCCCCCTCGGGCGTGGCGCTGCTGATCGTGGCCAACGAGGTCTCCGGCTCCACCACCGTGTACGAGGTGAAGCCGACCCGGGCCCGCTGACCCGCCGCGCCCCTCGCCCGCCGCACCCTCACCCGGTGCACGCGGGTCGACTTCTCGGAGGTGTCCAGCCCGGGCATCTCCGAGAAGTCGACCCGCGTTCTCGGGGGCGGCGACGTCCCCGGGGCGGGAGGCCGACTCAGCGGGGCCCGTCCGCGGCCCCGCGCAGGTGCCGGACCGCCAGCAGGACCATCCCCAACCCGGCCACGGCCAGGGCCAGCCACGCCCCCAGCACCCAGCCGACCCCGAGGGCCGAGCCCGCGATCCCGCCCAGCAGCGTGGCCGGCGGCACGGACCCGCGGCTGAGGGTGCGGCGCATGGCCGTGACCCGGCCGAGCGCCCCAGGCGAGCACGCGCGGGCGAACACCGCCCCCTGGGTGACGTTGCCGAGCACGATGAAGAACCCCCACGCGACGTTGCCGGCGAGCAGCCAGGCCGGGGCGTGCGCCCGGTCCACCAGGGCCCCCATCAGCAGTCCGACGGCGACGACGCACCCCGCCGAGCCGACGACGAGCACCGTCCGCTCCCCCAGACGGTCGAGCGCGCGCCCCACGGCCGCCGACGCCGCCAGCGCCCCGACCGCGCCGGCGGTGAGCTGGAAGCCGAGGAACTCCGGGCCCAGCCGCAGGTCCGTGAGGATCCACACCGCCTCCACGGGCGCGAACAGCGCCATCCCGACGTTCCCGACCGTCGACGCCAGTGTGAGCGCCCACAGCACCGGCGTGCGCCGCAGCGTGGTCCAGCCCTCGGCGGCCTCGGCGAGGAAGCGCCGCCACACACCCAGGGTGGCGGCGGCCGCGGGGGCGTCGGGCTCGGCCTGCGGCACGTTCACCCCGTCCTCGTCCCCGTCCACCGTCTCGGCGGCCGCCACCGGCGCCATCCGGACCGTGGCCGCGGTCAGCCCCGCCGCCGCCAGCAGCGCGGCCGCCAGCCCCGCCACCGGCCCCGCGCCGAGCGCACCCACGGCCAGGCCCGCCGCCGCGGGGACGGCGACGCCCAGGGCCGCGTCCGCGGACTCGAGGCGCGCGCTTAGGAGGGCGACGCCGTCGGGGCCCGTCACGCGCGGCACCAGCGTGGTCTGCGTGGTCTCGGCGAGCACCGTGAGCACACCGAGCCCGGCCATCACGGCGGCCAGGTGGGCGAAGGTCAGGGCGTCCAGGGCCCAGGCGGCGACGAGCGTGCCCAGCAGCGCCCCCTTGGCCAGCCCGGCACCGGCCAGCAGCCGCGGACTGAGGTGCCGGTCCACGAGGATGCCCAGCGGCACGCCCAGGAAGAGGAAGCCCAGGCCGGACAGCGTCATGAGAACGCCCATCTCGGCGGCGCCCACACCCAGGGCGAGGACGGCGATCACGTCCAGGGCGACGTCGGTGGCCGAGCGCCCGGCGGCGTCGAGGGCGTTGGCCGCCACGAGGCGGCATGCGGAGCGGCGGGCGGGCCCGTCGTCGTGGGCGGCGGGCGGGACCGCCGGATGGGACGATGGGGCCATGCGTGCAGTATGTCAGCGAGCCCGGTCCGCGTCCGTGAGCGTCGGGGGCGAGGTGGTCGGCGCCTTCGAGGGCGAGGGCCTCGTGGTCCTGCTCGGGGTGTCCGTGGACGACACCGAGGCCGAGGCGGTGCAGACGGCCCGCAAGGTCGCCGGCCTGCGGATGCTCGACGGGGAGCGCTCCGTGACCGACGCCGACGCGCCCGTCCTGGCGATCAGCCAGTTCACGCTCTACGGGGACGTGCGCAAGGGGCGCCGGCCGTCCTGGACGCGCGCGGCGAAGGGCGAGGCCGCCGAGCCGCTGTACGAGCGGTTCATGGCGGAGCTCGAGGCGGAGGGCG
This sequence comes from Micrococcus sp. M4NT, assembly GCF_033790745.1. Lineage (NCBI taxonomy): Bacteria > Bacillati > Actinomycetota > Actinomycetes > Micrococcales > Micrococcaceae > Micrococcus > Micrococcus sp. M4NT. The sequence continues at coordinate 35,921 of NZ_JAMYEH010000002.1, read as the reverse complement.
TGCGCGCGGAGCGCGGCGTCTTCGGCGCGGAGATGGACGTGTCCCTGACCAACGCCGGGCCGTTCACGCTGCTCGTGGACACGGACGACCTGGCGGCCCCGCGCCGGGGCTGAGGGGCGGGACGGAGGTCAGCCGCGTCGGCGGCGCGCCCACACCGCGACCGCCACGACGCCGACGGCCAGCCCCACGCCCAGCGCGAGGATCCAGCGGACCCACCAGGGCCAGTCCGTGGCGACGTCGATGAGCATCGACGTCATGAAGGTGGCCAGGAGCGTGGGCAGCAGGCGCACCGACGTCGGCGGGACCCCTTCGGACCCCGCCGACGCGCGGTGCTCGGGCCGATCCGGCATCAGCGCAGCTGCGCCTCGTCCGCCGCGGTCCGCTCGTCGTTCTGCTTCGCCTGGGCCTCGGCGGTCTTCTCCCCCGCGCCCTTCGTGGGCTCCGGCGTCGCGTCCACGCCGGCCTCCTTGCGCTGCTGCGGCGTGATCGGCGCCGGGGCGGCGGTCAGCGGGTCGTAGCCGCCGCCGGTCTTCGGGAAGGCGATGACCTCGCGGATGGAGTCGGTACCGGCCAGCAGGGCCACCACGCGGTCCCAGCCGAACGCGATGCCGCCGTGCGGCGGGGCGCCGTACTTGAAGCCCTCGAGCAGGAAGCCGAACTTCTCGTTCGCCTCCTCCTGGGACAGGCCCATGACCTCGAAGACGCGCTCCTGCATCTCCTGGCGGTGGATGCGGATGGAGCCGCCGCCGATCTCGTTGCCGTTGCACACGATGTCGTACGCGTAGGCCAGGGCCGAGCCCGGATCGGTGTCGAAGGTGTCGGCGAACTCGGGCTTGGGCGAGGTGAACGCGTGGTGCACGGCGGTCCACGTGCCGGAGCCCACGGCCACGTCGCCCGAGGCGACCGCGTCGGCGGCGGGCTCGAACATGGGGGCGTCGACGACCCACACGAACGCCCAGTCGGCGTCCTTGGCCTCGATGCCGTTGCCGGCGTCCGTGAAGAGCTCGCAGCGGCGGCCGATCTCCACGCGGGCCGCGCCGAGCAGCGCGCGGGCCTCCTTGGCGGAGCCGGCGGCGAAGAACACGCAGTCGCCGGGCTCGGCCCCGACGGCGGCGGCAAGGCCGGCCTTCTCCTCGTCGGTGATGTTCTTGGAGACCGGGCCGGTCAGCGAGCCGTCCTCCTGGACGAGCACGTAGGCCAGGCCCTTGGCACCGCGCTGCTTGGCCCACTCCTGCCAGGCGTCCAGGGTGCGGCGCGGCTGGGAGGCCCCGCCCGGCATGACGACGGCGCCCACGTACTCGTTCTGGAACACGCGGAAGGGGGTGTCCTTGAAGTACGCGGTGAGGTCGGTCAGCTCGAGGCCGAAGCGCAGGTCCGGCTTGTCCGAGCCGTACTTCTCCATGGCCTCGGCGTACGTCATGCGGCGGATCGGGGTCTGGACCTCGACGCCCACGAGGCCCCACAGGGCCTGCACGATCTTCTCGCCGAGGGCGATGACGTCGTCCTGCTCCACGAACGAGGCCTCGATGTCCAGCTGGGTGAACTCGGGCTGGCGGTCGGCGCGGAAGTCCTCGTCGCGGTAGCAGCGGGCGATCTGGTAGTACTTCTCGATCCCGCCGACCTGCAGCAGCTGCTTGAACAGCTGCGGGGACTGGGGCAGGGCGTACCAGGAGCCGGGCGCGAGGCGGGCGGGGACGAGGAAGTCGCGGGCGCCCTCCGGCGTCGAGCGGGTCAGCGTGGGGGTCTCCACCTCGGTGAAGCCCTCGCCGTGCAGCAGCTCGCGGGCCGTGCGGTTGGCCTCGGAGCGCAGGCGCATGATGCGGCTCGGCTGCGGGCGGCGCAGGTCGAGGTAGCGGTGGCGCAGGCGCGCCTCCTCGCCGACCTCCACGTGCTCGTCCACCTGGAACGGCAGGGCGGCCGCGGTGTTGAGCACGGTGACGTCCTCGGCGATCAGCTCGACCTCGCCCGAGGCGAGGTTCGCGTTCTCGTTGCCCTCGGGGCGGCGCTCCACGGTGCCGGTGACCTGCAGGACCCACTCGTTGCGCAGCGGGTCGAAGTCGGCCTCGTCCCGCACCACGACCTGGGCGCGGCCGGACGCGTCGCGCAGGTCCACGAAGGCCACGCCGCCGTGGTCACGCCGCTTCGCCACCCAGCCGGTGACGGTGACGGTCTGGCCGATGAGCGAGGCGTTGAGCTCGCCGAGGTGGTGGGTGCGCAGCACGGGGTGTCCTCTCCGTCCGGTGTCCGCCGGACGAGGTGCGGGGTTCATGTGATGGTCGGTCCGCCGTGGTATCCCTGGGGGACACGCGCGCGGACCGTCGCACGCGAGTCTACTGGCCGCCCGCCGGCGCCAGGCCACCACCGTCCCCTCTGACCAGGAGGCCCCGTGCTGCAGCGCCGCCTGACCCTGCCCCATGCCATCGCCATCGGCCTCGGCTCCATGATCGGTGCGGGCGTCTTCACCGCCATCGGCCTCGCGGCCGCCCTCACGGGCGGGCATCCGGGGCTGCTCTTCGCGGCACTCGGCCTGGCCGTGCTCACCGCGCTGTGCAACGCGCTCTCCACCGCCCAGCTGGCCACGGTGCACCCCCAGTCCGGCGGCACCTACGTGTACGGCCGCCGGCAGCTGCACCCCCTCGCCGGCTTCCTCGCCGGCTGGGGCTTCGTCACGGGCAAGACGGCCTCGGTGGCCGCCATGGCGACGACGGTCGGCCTCTACCTCTTCCCGGACCAGCCCCTGGCCGCGCGCCTGGCGGGCGTGGCCGCCGTCGTCGTCCTCACGGGCGTGGCCATGGCGGGCGTGACCCGCACCGCGCAGGCCACCATGGCCATCCTCGTGCCCGTGGTGGCGGTGCTCGCCCTCACGACGGCGGCCGGGCTGGCCCTCGGCGATCGCGGCGCGGGCGACGTGGCGGGCGGCCTCGGGGACGCCCCCATGGCGGGCGTGCTCATGGGCGCGGGCGTGCTGTTCTTCGCGTTCGCCGGCTACGCCCGCGTGGCGACGATGGGAGAGGAGGTCATCGACCCGCGGCAGACCATCCCGCGGGCCATCCTGATCGCCCTGGGCCTGACCGTCGGCCTCTACACGCTCGTGACGCTCGGGCTCCTCGCCGCGCTCGGCCCGAGGGGCCTGGCGCTCTCCCCGGCGCCCGTGCGCGAGGCACTCGAGGTCACCCTGGGCTCCGGATGGGGCTGGCTCGCCCTCGTCGCCGCCGGCCTGGCCAGCGCGGGCGCGATGCTCAACCTGCTCACCGGCATCTCCCGCACGGCCCTGGCGATGGCCCGGGAGTCCGACCTGCCGCGGCCGCTGGCCCGCGTGCACGAGCGCACCGGCACGCCGTGGGTCGGCCAGCTGGCCGTCGCGATGGCCGTGATCCTGCTGGTGCTCACCACCGACATCCTCACCGTGGTGGGCTTCAGCTCCTTCGGCGTGTTGGTCTACTACGCCGTGGCCAACCTCGCGGCGCTCACCCTGCGCGGCGGCGAGGACGGCAGGGACGCCGCGCTCCCCCGCCCGCTGCGGGTCCCGCGGGCCGTGAACGTGCTGGGCCTCGTGCTGTGCCTGGTCCTGGCGTTCACCCTGCCGCCTCTGTCCGTGGTGGCGATGCTCGCGGTCTTCCTCATCGGCGTGGGCGGACGCGCCTTCGTGCTGGCCGGGCGGGACCGGCCCCCGCGCTGAGGCCGGAGGCCGTCAGGCCGATGCGGGCCGTCGGCGACGACGCTCCTGGCGAGCCGCGGCGATGCCGGCCACCGGGCCCAAGAGCGGCACCGCCAGCGTCACCACGAGCCACAGCAGGCGCCAGAACGGGTCCATGGGCGTGCGGGCCAGCAGGACGACGGCGGCCACCGCCAGGGCCACCAGCAGCCCGCCGAGCACCAGCACGGTGATCTCGTACGGCTGCGGGACCAGCGGGTTCGGCTCCCCGGCGGTGAGGAGGGTCAGGACGGCGGTGGGCAGCTCCATGGTGGCATCCTCGGCGTCGGCCATGACCCGCCTCACGGACAGGCGGGTCGGACGGGCATCGGTCAGGCGGGGTCGACGTCCTCCGCGCGCGTGATCTGCGGCAGCAGGTCCTCGGTGGGCAGGGTCCAGTCGGCCGGGTCGGCCGCGGTCTGCTCGCCGGAGCGGATGTCCTTGACCTCGTGGGTGCGGGTGCCGGCGTCGTCGCGACCCATGAACCACACGTAGGGGATGCCGCGGCGGTCGGCGTACTTGATCTGTTTGCCGAACTTCTCCGCGCTCACGGCAACCTCGGCCGGGATGCCCCGCTCGCGCAGCAGCGCGGCCACGTCCTGCGCCTCCGACCAGTCCGCGTCCTGGGTGAGCGCGACGTACACGGCGGTCGGCACGGAGCGTGAGGCCACGGCCATCTCCTGCGAGAGCATGCGCATCACGAGGCGCGTCACGCCGATGGAGAGGCCCACGCCCGGGAAGACGCGGTTCCCCTTCGACGCCAGCGCGTCGTAGCGGCCGCCCGAGCAGATCGAGCCGAGCTGCTCGTGGCCCACGAGCACGGTCTCGTAGACGGTGCCGGTGTAGTAGTCGAGGCCGCGCGCGATCGAGAGGTCCGCGACGGCGCGCCCGGGGGCGCGGCGGTGCAGCGTGCCCACGACGTCGGCCAGCTCGGCCAGGCCCTCCTCGAGCAGCTCGTCCTCCACGCCGAGGGCGCGGACCTGCTCGACGAAGGAGGTGTCCTCGGTGCGGATCGCGGCCAGCTCGAGGGCCTGGCGCGCCTGCTCCTCGGTGGCGCCGAGCTCCTCCTGCAGCAGGCGGGCGACCTCGTCGGGGCCGATCTTCTCCAGCTTGTCGATGGAGCGGAGCACGCCCGCGGCGTCGGTGAGCCCGATGCCGCGGTAGAAGCCCTCGGCGAGCTTGCGGTTGTTCACGCGGATGCGGAAGTCGCCGATCGGCAGGGCCCCGAGCGCCTCGGCCATCACGAGCGCGACGTCGGCGTCGTAGCGCGGGGAGAGCTCGCCGTCGCCCACGACGTCGATGTCCGCCTGCGTGAACTCGCGGGCGCGACCCTCCTGGGGGCGCTCGCCGCGCCAGACCTTCTGCATCTGGAAGCGGCGGAACGGGAAGGCCAGGTGGCCGGCGTTCTCCACCACGTAGCGCGCGAACGGAACGGTGAGGTCGAAGTGCAGCGCCAGGCGCTTCGGGTCGTTCGGATCCTTGGCCGAGGTGCCCTCGGCGTCCTCGGCGAGGCGGGAGACGGCGTAGACCTCCTTGTCGATCTCGCCCTTGCGCAGCAGCTGGCCCAGGGTCTCGACGGCGCGGGTCTCGATGCCGGCGAACCCGTGGAGCTCGAAGGTCCGGCGCAGGGTGTCCAGCACGTGCTGCTCCACGAGGCGCTCGGCAGGGAGCCACTCGTGGAAACCGGAGAGGGAGGCCTTGCGGGACATGGGAATCCTTCGCGACGACGGTGAGGGGCGGTGGCGGGAACGGAGCACCGAGCCCGAGCACCGGCCCATTCTAGTCGGGGCCGCCGACGCGGCCGGTACGCTGGGGACGTTCGTGTCCATCCCGACCGGCCCGCGCCCCGCGTGCGCGTCGGCGCATCCAGGGAGAGTTCCAGCGGTGACCCACCAGCAGCAGCCCGACGACCAGCAGTCCCCCGCCCTCGAGGACGAGGCCGAGGCGACCGCCGCCCTGCCCGAGCAGGACGCCCCGAACCAGGACGCCGTTCCTGCCGAGGAAGCCAGCGCCGAGGAGCCCCCCGTGCCCGCGGAGGCCCAGCCGCTGGCCGTGGTGGTGCCCGACGCCTCCGAGCACGGCACCGCGCCGGCCGAGGACACCGCGGAGGCCCCGGCGGAGTCGTCCGCCGAGCAGGCCGCGCCCGCCGCCCGCCCCGGTCCGGCCTCCCCCGCCGCGATGCGCCCCGCGGCGCCCAAGGCCCCCGCCACTCCCGCCGCCGTGAAGCCGGCGCGCGCCGCCAAGGCCCCGGCCGTCGTCGCGCCCGCCGTGCCCCCCACGCCGATCGCCGAGGCCGCCCGCTTCGCCCGCGTGAGCGAGGACGGCCACGTCACGCTGCTGGACGGCGAGGACGAGGTCGCGGTCGGCCAGGTGCCGGAGGCCTCCACCGAGGAAGCGCTCAGCTACTTCGTGCGCAAGTACGACGACGTGCGCGCGCAGATGGCCCTGTTCCAGCAGCGCATCGCCGCCGGGGCCCCCTCGGGCGAGCTGGGCAAGGCCCTGGGCCAGATGACCTCCGCCGTGGACGAGCGCCACATGGTGGGCGACATGGCCGCGCTGCGCACCCGCCTCGCCGCCCTCGACACCCTCCTGGGCGACTACCGCGCCGCGGAGCAGGAGGCCCGCCAGGCCGCCCAGGCGGAGCAGCTGGCCGCCCGCGAGGCGATCGTGGCCGAGGCCGAGGGCTACGCCGGCACCGCCGCGGAGCGGATGCCGTGGAAGCAGGCCTCCGCGCGCATGGCCGAGCTGTTCGACGAGTGGAAGGCCGCGCAGAAGGCCGGCCCGCGCCTGTCCAAGTCGGTGGAGGACGGCCTGTGGAAGCGCTTCCGTGCCGCCCGCACCACGTTCGACAAGACCCGCCGCGCCCACTTCTCGCGCCTCGACGCGGCGAGCTCCGAGGCCAAGCAGGTCAAGGAGAAGCTGATCGCCCGCGCGGAGGAGCTCTCCTCCTCCACAGACTGGGGCGTGACGGCCGGCAAGTACCGCGACCTCATGGACGAGTGGAAGAAGGCCCCCCGCGCCTCCCGCAAGGAGGACGACGCCCTGTGGGCCCGCTTCCGCGCCGCACAGGACGTGTTCTTCGCGGCCCGCAAGGCCGTGGACGCCGAGGTCGACCGTGAATACGCCGCCAACCTGAAGGTCAAGGAGCAGATCCTGGCCGACGGCCAGAAGATGCTCCCCGTCACCGACCTCAAGGCGGGCCGCGCCGCGCTCAATGCGCTGCGGGGCCGCTGGGAGGAGGCCGGCAAGGTGCCGCGGGGCGACATGCGCCGCATGGAGGAGGGCTTCCGCAAGCTCGAGGACGCCGTCAAGGAGGCCGAGTCCGAGCACTGGCGCCGCACCGATCCGGAGACCAAGGCCCGCACCAGCTCGGCCCTGACGCAGCTCGAGGAGACCATCGCCGGCCTCGAGACGGACCTGGAGAAGGCCAAGGCCAAGGGCGACCAGCGCGGCATCGCGAAGGCCCAGGAGGCCCTCGACGCCCGCCTGCAGTGGAAGCAGGCCCTCGAGGCCGCGGCCTCCGAGCTGCGCTGACTCCTCCGCGGCGTCCCCCGAACGCCGGCTCCCGCACCCCCGTTCGGCACCTGTCCACAGGTGCCGAACGGGGGTGCGGCGTCTCTGGCACGCTTCGGTGCCATGAGCACCTCCCCCGCCCCTGCGCCCGCCGCGCCGCCGACGGCCGCACCGCCGGCCACTGCCCTCCCGACGTCGGCCCGCCGCGGGCTCGCGACGGACCTCGTTGTGGCCGGGGAGCACTTCACCGACGCGGAGCTGCAGGCGCTCGTGCACCGCGGCGCCATCGATCGGGTCCTCCCGGGCGTCTACTGCCGGTCCCGCGCGGCCCGCGACGCGGAGACACGGGCCGCCGCCCTCTGGCTCCTGGCCGGCCCCGTCCTGGCGGCCGGCTGGACGGCGGTGGGCCCGTCAGCGGCGTGGGTGCTCGCGGGCGGGCCGGCGCCCCCGCGGATCCACGCGGCCGTGGCGCACTACCACCGCCTGCCCGCCGGCGGCACGGTCCTGCCGTGGGCGCTCGTGCAGTCGGACGTGGCCGCGGGGCCGCAGGGGCACGCCGAGGCCGAGGCGGACGTGATGCGGGTCGGGCCGGCGCGCGTGACGACGCCGGCCCGCACCGTGGAGGACCTCCTGCTCACCGGGGACCCGGACCACGCGCGGCGCGCCGCGCACGTGATGGCCCGCCACGGGACGGCGGGGCTGACCGAGCGACTGGCTCGGCGCACGCGGCGGGCGGGCGTCGTCGCCGCCCGGGCCCGCCTCGCGGCGCTGCTCACTGCGCTGGAGGCGCCCGGGTGAGGGGCGCTCAGGTGCGGTGGACGTCGAACACGCCGTCGATCCGGCGCACCGCGTTGACCACGTGGCTCAGGTACATGGGATCGCCCATCTCGAAGACGAACCGGCTCATGGCCACGCGGTCGCGCGTGGTGTTCACGGACGCCGAGAGGATGTTCACGTGGTTCTCCGCGAGCACACGCGTGACGTCCGAGAGCAGGGACGTGCGGTCGAGCGCCTCCACCTGGATCTCCACGAGGTAGACGGTGTCCCGCGAAGGCGCCCACTCCACGGGCACCCGGCGCTCGGGCTCCTGCCCCAGCATGGTCGCCAGGTTGCGGCAGTCGGCCCGGTGCACGGAGACGCCAGAGCCGCGCGTGACGAATCCGTCCACCTCGTCCGGGGGAACGGGGTTGCAGCACCGCGCCAGCTTCGCCAGCACCCCGCCGTCGCCGGCCACGAGCACGCCGGCGTCGTTGGTGGCACGCTTCGGGGTGCGGCGCGTCTGCGCGGGGACGAGCGCTGCGAGGTCGACCTCGCCCACGGGGAGCTCCGCGGTCGGCTCCGCGGCGGGGGGTGCGGGCGGGGCCAGGCGCTCCTCGAGCCGCTCGCACACGGCCTGCGCGGAGACATGCCCGTCGCCCACCGCGGCGAAGAGGCCGTCCAGGTCGGCGTAGCCCATCTCCTCCGCGACCCCGACGATCTCCTCGCCGCCGAGCACCTTCTGCACGGCAAGGCCGGCCCGACGCATGCGTCGGGTGAGGGCCTCGCGGCCGCGCTCGGCCTGCTCGTCGCGGCGCTGGGTGGCGAAGTGGTGGCGGATCTTGGACCTGGCCCGCGGCGAGACCACGAACCCCATCCAATCCCGGCTCGGGCCGGCGTCCTCGGCCTTGGAGGTGAACACCTCCACGGTGTCCCCGTGGCTGAGCGGGGTGGAGAGCGGCACGAGCTTGCCGTTCACGCGCGCGCCGATGGTGCGGTGGCCGACGTCGGTGTGGATGGCGTACGCGAAGTCCACCGGCGTGGACCCGGCCGGGAGGGAGCGGATCTCGCCCTTGGGCGTGAACACGTAGACCTCGTCGGCGCCGATCTGGGTGCGCAGCGCGGAGAGGAACTCGTCCGGGTCCCGCGTGTCCTTCTGCCAGTCCATGACGGAGCGCAGCCACGCGGGCGTGGCCTGCGCGGGGGCCTGGGCAGCCGCAGCCGCCCCGGCCTTGTACCTCCAGTGCGCGGCCACGCCGTACTCGGCCTGGCGGTGCATCTCCAGCGTGCGGATCTGGATCTCCACGGGCTTGCCGTCGGGGCCGATGACGGTGGTGTGGAGGGAGCGGTACATGTTGAGCTTCGGGACGGCGATGTAGTCCTTGAACCGGCCCGGGATCGGGTTCCACCGCGCATGGATCACGCCCAGCACCGCGTAGCAGTCCCGCACGGTGTCCACGATGATGCGGATGCCCGTGAGGTCGTGGATCTGGTCGAAGTCCTTCCCGCGCGTGATCATCTTCTGGTAGATCGAGTAGTAGTGCTTGGGGCGCCCGGTGACGGTGGCCCGGATGCGCTGCTCGCGCAGCTGCTCCTCGATCACGCCGCGCAGGGACTGGAGATGCTTCTCCCGCTCCGGATTGCGGTCGCCCACGAGGCGCACGAGCTCCGCGTAGACCTTGGGCTTCAGAGCCGCGAACGCGAGGTCCTCGAGCTCCCACTTCACCGTGTTCATGCCGAGCCGGTGCGCGAGCGGGGCGTAGATGTCCAGGGTCTCCCGCGCCTTCTTGGCACTCGAGGCGGGTGAGACGTAGCGCCATGTGCGGGCGTTGTGCAGGCGGTCCGCGAGCTTGATGAGCAGCACGTTCACGTCCTGCGCCATGGCGATGACCATCTTGCGGACGGTCTCGGCCTGCGCGGCGGCCCCGTAGGTCACCTTGTCCAGCTTCGTGACGCCGTCCACGAGCAGCGCGACCTCGGGGCCGAAGTCCCGGCGCAGCTGCTCGAGCGAGTAGTCGGTGTCCTCCACGGTGTCGTGCAGCAGGGCCGCCAGGAGCGTGGGGCCGGTGACGCCGATCTCGGCGAGGATGGTGGCCACGGCCACGGGGTGCGTGATGTAGGGGTCCCCCGAACGGCGCATCTGCCCCGCATGGCAGCGCTGCGCGACCTCGAAGGCGCGCACGATCTCCATGAGCTCGGCGCGGGTGGCGCGCTGGCGCACGGTGCGCATGAGCGGCTCGAGCAGCGGCGAGTACTCGGTGGCGTGGCGGCCGGTGAGGCGGGCCATGCGGCCGCGGGGCCGCGCCGCGGCGGGCGGTGTCTGCGGCGCCGGGGGCGGGCCGGCCGGGGCGGGGTGCTGGTGCTGCTCGCTCATGGCGGCGACTCCTTCGGATACCGGGCCCGGCCCGCGGATGATGGGCGAGTCTACCCCGGGCAGAAGGACGGGGGCGGGGGGGCACGTCGCCGTGCCCGCCCGCCCCCGCCCGCCCCCGCCCGGGTCGCCGTCAGCGGATCAGACCGCCGGGACGCGCCCCTCACCGTCCTCGCCGTCCGCGCCGCGGGCGGCGGAGAGCTCGCCCACCCGCGCGTCGTGCGCCCGCACGTCCGCGTCGCCGCGGCGCAGGAGCGCGTACAGCGGGGCCTGGATGAAGAGCGTGGAGAGCGTGCCCACGATGATGCCCACGAACAGGGCCAGGGCGATGTCCCGCAACGTGCCGGCCCCGAGCAGTCCGGCGCCGATGAACAGGATGGAGCCCACGGGCAGGATGCCGACGATCGAGGTGGTGATGGAGCGGACGAGCGTCTGGTTCACGGCCAGGTTCACGTTCTGCGCGAACGTGCGGCGGGGGTCCTCGTGGTCCGTGGCCGTGTTCTCGCGGATCTTGTCGAAGACCACCACGGTGTCGTAGAGCGCGTAGGAGAGGATCGTGAGGAAGCCGATGATCGCCGAGGGCGTCACCTCGAACCCCGTCGCCCCGTAGATCCCGGCGGTCAGGGCCACCACGTACAGCATGCCCAGCACGGCGGCGAGCGACATCTTCCACGTGCGGAAGTACAGGGCCATGAACAGGGTCACCAACACCACGAACACGATCAGGCCGATGAGCGCCTGCTGGGAGACCGCCTGGCCCCAAGTCGGGCCGACGAACGTGGAGGTGACCTGGTCCTGTCCCACCCCGTAGGCGCCCTGGAGGTTCTCGGCCACCTGGCGGGTCTGCGCGTCGTCGAGCTGTTCGGTCTGCACGCGCATGGTGCCGGGCGCGATGTCGGTGACCGTGGGGTCCGAGTCCGGCACCACGTCGGCGACGGCCTGCCGTCCGGGCTCCACGTCCGTGGACTGGGCGGAGGAGACGGTGAACTCCGAGCCGCCCTTGAACTCGATGCCGAGGTTGTACCCGCCGCGCAGCGCGGTCAGGCCCGCGGCGAGGGCCAGGAGGATCCCGGCGAGGGCGAACCAGCGCCCCCAGCGCTGGACGAAGGGGTAGGAGGTCCGCCCCGAGTAGAGGTCGTTGCCCCAGGCTGCGAAGCGGTTCACGGCGTGTCCTCCTGTGCGGCGGCGCGCTCGGCGCGCCGGCGTTCGGCGATGGTCATGGGGGCCGCCCCGCGGCGCCCGCGGGACGGGCCGGCGAGGACGGACGCGGCGGCGTGCGCGCCCGAGGCGGGGGCGCCGTCCTCCTCGGCGGGGGTTCCCGGCGCGGCGACCCGGGGCTCCCGAAGGCGGCCCGCGCCCTGGTACAGCGCCGGCTCCTCCCCCAGCAGCGAGGGGTCCAGCCCGGACATGCGGTGCCCGCCGCCGACGAAGCGGGTCTGCGCGAGCAGCTGCATGATCGGGTGGGTGAACCAGAAGACCACGATGAGGTCGGCGATCGCGGTGAGGCCCAGGGTGAAGGCGAAGCCGCGGACGTTGCCCACGGCTACGAAGTAGAGCACGACGGCGGCGAGCAGGTTCACGGCCTTCGACGCGGCGATGGTGCGCTTGGCGCGCTTCCAGCCCTCGTGGACGGCGACGTCCACGGTGCGGCCCGCGCGCAACTCGTCCTTGATGCGCTCGAAGTAGACGATGAACGAGTCGGCCGTGAGGCCGATCGCCACGATCAGGCCCGCGATGCCGGCCAGGGAGAGGCGGTAGTTGTCCGTCCAGCCGAGGATGGCGATGGCGAGGTAGGTCAGGAGTCCGGCCACCACGATCGAGGCGAACGTCAGCAGGCCGAGGGCGCGGTACTGGAAGAGCTGGTAGACGGCCACCAGGGCGAGGCCGATGAGGCCCGCGATCAGGCCCCAGAAGAGCTGGTCCTGGCCGAGGGTGGCGGAGATCTGCTGTTCGGACTCGATGGAGAAGGAGATGGGCAGTGAGCCGTAGCTGAGCTGCTCGGCGAGCTGAGCGGTGGACTCCTCCGTCATGCTGCCGCCGCTGATCTGCGCGCTGCCGTTGGTGATGACGCCGTTGGACTGCGGCGCGGAGATGACCTCGCCGTCCAGGACCATGGCGAACTGCTTGCGCGGGTCGCCCTCCGGGTACGGGGTCAGGCGCTGCGTGACCTCGGCGAAGGTCTTGGCGCCCTCGGCGTCGAAGTCGATGTTCACGACCCACTGGTTCGTGGACACGCCGCCCGTCGCCTGGGCCATGCCGTTGGTGGCGCCGTCGATCTGGGTGCCAGGGATGACCACGGGGCCCAGGAGGTACTTCACGGACGGGGAGACGATGCCGCCGTCCGTCTCCTCCGCCGGCTGGCACGCCACGATCGCCTGGTCCGCGGGCTGGGCCGGGGCGGAGGGATCGCGGGGCACGGTGCAGTCCGCGCGCTGGAACTCGTCGGCGAGCTCGGGCGTCAGCCGGTTCGGGTCGTAGGCGTCCGTCGGCTCCGCGGTGGGCTTCGGGAACTGGTCGGCGGGAATGAGCTGGTCCTCGGGGGTGGCCTCGCCGGGGGCGGCCTGCAGCACGGGGCGGAACACCATGTCCGCCGAGGCCTGGATGAGGCGGCGCGTCTCGTCGTCGGGCACGCCGGGGAGGGAGACCACGACGTTCTCGGCGCCCTGGGTGGCCACCTCGGCCTCGGCCACGCCGGAGCCGTCCACGCGCTGGCGGATGATCTCCACCGCCTGCTGGAGCTGCTCGGGGGTGGCCTCCTCACCGGAGGCGGTCTGCGGGGCCAGCACCATCTGCGTGCCGCCCTCGAGGTCCAGGGCCAGCTTCGGGGCCCAGCTCGCCTGGCCGGAGGCGACGCCGAAGCCGAGGATCGCCGTGAGCGCCACGATCAGGGCGGCCAGCCAGGCCAGGGTGCGCGCGACTGAGCCGGTGGGGGATGTCTTCGCCATGCTTCAGGTGCTTCCGTCCGCGTCGGGGGCGGCCCGTGACCGGGCCGCCGGGTGGGTCTCAGGGGCGGTCGGTCCGCGGGGCGGTGCCCTCGTGGCCGGGGTCCACGACGTCGGCCGCCGTGGAGCCGGACGCAGCACTCTCCGGAGCGACGCGCGGGTCGGTGGTCGGCGCGGCGGTCGGCTCGGCGAGGACGGGACCGTCGGCCGCGGCGTCGACGCCGGTGGGCTCCACGACGCTGGCGATGCCCTGGAGGTGGAAGTCCATGCGGATCCCGGGGGCGACCTCGAGGGTCGCGCGCTGCTCGGACTCGTCGAGGCGCACCACGCGGCCGAAGATGCCGGAGGTGGTCATGACCTCCTGGCCCGGGGTGAGGCCGCGGCGCATCTCCGCCTGCTGCGTCTGCACCTTCTTCGCGCGGCGCATGGAGATGAACATGAGCACGGCCAGGGCCGCGAACATGAGCAGCATGAACATGCTGGAGCCGCCGCCGGCGGGCTGTGCGGCCGCCGCGGGGGCGAGGGCGGGGAGGGCGTGGTCGAGCGAGGACATGCGTCGGGCTCCGTCAGTCGAGGTCGGGGTCCGGGCCAGTCTAGGGGCCGTCCCCGCCCGGGCCGCTCAGGCGGAGCCGGGGGCTGCCGGCGCCGTCAGCCCCAGGTGCTCCCACGCTCCAGCCAGCGCGACGCGGCCACGCGGCGTGCGGGCCACCATCCCCTCGCGGATGAGGAAGGGCTCGGCCACCGTCTCCACGGTCTCCATCTCCTCGCCCACCGCGGTGGCCAGGGTGGACAGGCCCACCGGCCCCCCGCCGAACGTGGTGCACAGCGCGGTGAGCACCGCGCGGTCGAGGCGGTCCAGCCCGCGGGCGTCCACCTCGTACATGGTGAGGGCGGCCGAGGCGGCCTCGGCGTCCACGGACTCCAGGCCCTTCACGAGCGCCCAGTCCCGCACGCGGCGCAGCAGCCGGTTGGCGATGCGCGGGGTGCCGCGCGAGCGGGAGGCGATCTGCCGGTAGCCGTCCGTGTCCACGCGCATGTCCAGCAGCAGGGCGGAGCGGCGCAGCACGCGCTCCAGCTCCTCCTCCGCGTAGAACTCGAGGTGGCCGGTGAAGCCGAACCGGTCCCGCAGGGGGCTGGGCAGCAGGCCCGCGCGGGTGGTGGCGCCCACGAGCGTGAAGGGCGGCAGCTCGAGCGGGATCGAGGTGGCGCCGGCGCCCTTGCCCACCACGATGTCCACGCGGAAGTCCTCCATGGCCATGTAGAGCATCTCCTCGGCCGGCCGGGACATCCGGTGGATCTCGTCGAGGAAGAGCACCTCCCCCTCGGTGAGCGAGGAGAGGATGGCCGCGAGGTCGCCGGCGTGCTGGATGGCCGGGCCGGAGGACAGGCGCAGCGGGGCGTTCATCTCCGCCGCCACGATCATGGCCAGCGTGGTCTTGCCGAGGCCGGGCGGGCCGGAGAGGAGCACGTGGTCCGCCGCGCGGTCTCGCAGCCGGGCCGAGGCCAGCATGAGGTCCAGCTGCTCGCGCACGCGCATCTGCCCCACGAACTCGTCGAGGTGCTTCGGCCGCAGCGCCGCCTCGAGCCGGCGCTCCTCCGCGTCCGCCTCGGGGGCGGTCATGGGCCGCTCGGCCATGCTCACCGGCCCCCGCGTGCGGCGCCGGCGGTGCCGACGTCGCGCAGGGTGGCGCGCAGCAGCGCGGCGACGTCGCGGGAGTCCTCGAGCTCCGGCCGGGCGGCGACGGTGGCGGCCACGGCCTTTTCGGCCTCCTTCTCGGACCAGCCCAGGCCCGCCATGGCCGCGACGACGTCGGCGTGCCACGCGGTCGCGGCGGCCTCCTCGGCGGCGGGGGCGTCCTCCTCCGGGACCTGCTCCCCCGTGGGGGCCAGCCGACCGGAGAGCTCCACGATGATCTTGCGCGCCATCTTCGGGCCGATGCCCGGCACGCGCGTGAGGGCCTTCTCGTCCTCCTCTGTGACGGCGCGACGCACGGCCTCCGGGTGGTGCACCGCGAGGATGGCCAGGGCCAGGCGCGGGCCCACCCCGTTGGCGCCGATCAGCACCTCGAACACCTCGCGCTCATGGCGGTCGGCGAAGCCGTAGAGGGTCAGCGCGTCCTCCTTGACCACGAGGTGCGTCTGGACGTGGCCGGGGCGGCCCTCGTGCAGGGTGGCGAGGGTCTGCGGGGTGGAGTGGAAGAGCACGCCCACGCCGCCGGTCGCGATGACGGCGCGATCCAGCGCCACGTGCTCCACGGTGCCGCTCAGGGACGCGATCATGCTGGGCCTTCCGACGTCGAGGGGGACGCATTCGAACATATCATCGAACGTCCCGCGATCCCGGCATCCGCCCGGCCCCCGGCGAGGGCGCGGGGTCAGCGGCGCCTGCCGCCCGTCGAGCGCTCCGCGGCGAGCCACGCCCGCTGCGCCGCCGTCATCTCCCCGGCCCGCGTCGGCAGGGGGACCCGGGCCGCGGAGCGCGATCGTCCCGCCCGCGAGGCCATGTCGGCCGTGTCCATGCCGGTCTGCCCGGCCGCGTGGCCGAGGGCGGTGCCGCGCCAGCCGTGGGCGATGGCCAGCGCGAGGGCGTCGGCGGCGTCGGCCGGCCGCGGCGGGGCGTCGAGCCGGAGGATGCGGGTGACCATCGTGGTGACCTGCTCCTTGCCCGCGTCGCCGTGGCCGGTCACCGCCGCCTTCACCTCCGAGGGGGTGTGCAGCCCCACCGGGATCCCGGCGCGCGCCGCCGCCGCGATCGCCACGCCGGCCGCCTGGGCCGTGCCGAGCACGGTGGGCGTGTTGTTGTTGGCGAACATGCGCTCCACGGCGGCGCGGTCGGGCCGGTGGCACGCCATGATGCGGGTCACGGCCTCGTCGATCCGCAGCAGCCGCTGGTCGAGGGAGGTCCCGGGCGGGGTGCCCACGACCTCCACGTGCACGAGCGCGGCCCGACGACGGGCGTCCACGTCCACGACGGCGATCCCGCAGCGGGTGAGCCCGGGGTCCACCCCCAGGATGCGGACGACCTCGGCGGGCCGCGTCACGGCGGTGCTGCTCAGTCCTCGTCCAGCTGGGCGAGGATCTCGGGGGCGATGTCCACGTTCGAGTAGACGTTCTGCACGTCGTCGAGCTCCTCGAGCGCGTCCACGAGCCGCAGGAAGGTGCCGGCGCCCTTGGCGTCCTCCAGCTGCACCTTCATGGTGGGGATGAACTCGACCTCGTCGGTCTCGTACTCGACCGAGGCGGCGTCGAGCGCCTCGGCCACCGCGCGCAGGTCAGAGGGATCGGAGACGATCTCGAAGTCCTCCCCGGCCTCCACGACCTCCTCGGCGTCCGCGCCGCCCTCGAGGATCGCCTCGAGGAGCGAGTCCTCGGTGTTGCCCTCGGCCGGCAGGCGCACGACGCCCTTGCGCGTGAAGAGGAAGGAGACGGAGCCGGAGTCGGCCATCGTGCCGCCATTGCGGGTCACGGCCACGCGCACCTCAGAGGCGGCGCGGTTCTTGTTGTCCGTGAGGCACTCCACGAGCAGGGCGGAGCCCTGGGGGCCGCGCACCTCGTACATGATCTCGACGTAGTCGATGACCTCGCCGGTCAGGCCCGCGCCGCGCTTGATGGCGCGGTCGATGTTGTCGTTGGGGACCGAGTTCTTCTTGGCCTTGCTGACGGCCAGGTCCAGAGCCGGGTTGCCGGACATGTCCGCGCCGCCGGCGCGGGCGGCGACCTCGATGCCCTTGATGTACTTGGCGAAGGCCTTGGCGCGACGCTGGTCGATCACGGCCTTCTTGTGCTTGGTGGTGGCCCACTTGGAATGTCCGGACATGCACGCCTCCTGGCTTCGACTGCTGGCTCGACGGCCCAGTCTAGCCAGCGGGCCCGCACCCGCCGACGTCGGCCGCCGTCGTAGGGTGCCCGTATGACCTCCCTCACCGACACCCTCCCCGAGGGCCATCCCCTGCTGAGCCCCTCGGCCCTCCCCCACGAGCTGCCCGACTTCGCCGCGTGCTCCGACGCCGACCTCGCCGCCGGCATCCGCCAGGGCATGGCGGAGCAGCGCGCCGAGGTGGAGGCGATCCTCTCCTCCCCCGATGCCCCGACCTTCGAGAACACCGTGCGGGCGCTTGAGCTCTCCGAGGACCTGCTGCGCCGCGTCGCCGCCGTGTTCTTCACGCTCGTCGGCGCGGACGGCACGGACGCCCGGCAGGCCCTGGCCCAGGAGCTCTCCCCCGAGCTCGCCGCCCACGAGGACGCCCTGCTGCTGGATCCGCGGCTGGCCGAGCGGGTCGCCGCGATCGACGCCGGCTCCCTCACGGGCGAGGACGCCCGCCTGCTCGAGGTGCTCCGCCAGCGGCTCGACGTCGCCGGCGCCCACCTCGACGGCGCGGAGCGGGAGGAGCTGCAGCGCATCAACGGCGAGCTCGCCTCCACGTCCTCCGCCTTCACGCGCCGCCTCGTCGCGGAGACCGCCGCCCGTGCCGTGCTCGTCACGGACCGCGAGCGCCTCGCGGGCCTCGGCCAGGACGACGTCGACGCCGCCGCGGCCGCCGCGGTGGAGGCCGGGCACCGCGCGGCGGACGCCCCCGCGGGCGAGGGCCCGTGGCTGCTGACCCTCTCCCTGTTCACCTCCCAGCCCTGGCTGGCGGACCTCGAGGACGAGGCGCTGCGCCGGGAGGTGTTCGAGGCCTCTGTGGGCCGCGGCGCATCGGGGGAGAACGAGACCCTGACGCTGGCGATGGAGATCGTGCGGCTGCGGCTGCGCAAGGCCCGCCTGCTGGGCGCCTCGTGCTGGGCGGAGCAGGCCCTCAAGGACCGCTCGGCGCCGTCCGTGGCTGCGGTGGAGGAGCTGCTCTCCGCCATGGCTCCGCGGGCCATGGCCAACGCCCGCCGGGACGCCGCCGTCGTCGCGGGCACGGGTGACGGCGCGGCCGAGGTGGCCCCGTGGAACTGGCCGCACCTGTCCGCGCGGCACGCGCGGGAGGCGTTCGCAGTGGACACCGCGGCCCTGCGCCCGTACTTCGAGCTGGACCGCGTGCTCACGCAGGGCGTGTTCGCCGCGGCGGGGGCGCTGTACGGGCTCACGTTCACCGAGCGCCCGGAGCTGGCGCGGCACCTGTACCGCCCCGGCATGCGGGTCTGGGAGGTCGCCCGCGAGGGCGGCGAGTCCGTCGGCCTGTTCGTGGGCGACTTCTTCGCCCGGGCCACGAAGTCGGGCGGCGCGTGGATGCACACGGTGCGGGACAAGTCCGAGGCCCTCGGCGAGAAGCCGGTGGTGTTCACCACCATGAATGTGCCCGCCCCGGCGGAGGGCCGCCCGGCGCTGCTGACCCTGGACGAGACCACCACCCTGTTCCACGAGTTCGGCCACGCCCTGCACGGCCTGCTGGCTGAGGGCGAGTACCCCTCGCTGACCGGCACGGCCGTGCCGCGGGACGTCGTGGAGTTCCCGAGCCAGGTGAACGAGATGTGGATCCGCGAGCCGCAGATCCTGGCCGCGTACGCGCGCCACGAGGAGACCGGCGAGGAGCTGCCCGCCGGCACCCTGGAGAAGCTCGAGGCCGCGGACCTGTGGGGCGAGGGCTACCGCACGGTGGAGTACCTGGGCGCCACGCTGATCGACTGGGCGTGGCACACCCTCACGGAGGAGACCGTGGACGCGGCCACCGCGGATCCGGCGGCGTTCGAGCGCAGGGTCCTCACGGAGGCGGGCATCGACCCGGACCTCGTGCCCCCGCGCTACGGCACCGGCTACTTCAAGCACATCTTCGGCTCGGGCTACGCGGCGGGATACTACTCGTACGTGTGGGCCGAGGTGCTGGACGCGGACACCGTGGAGTGGTTCCGGGAGAACGGCGGCCTCACGCGGGAGAACGGCGATCGCTTCGCAGCGGAGCTGCTCGCGCGCGGCAACACGCGGGACCTGCTCGAGTCCTACCGCGCCTTCCGCGGGCGGGACGCGGAGCTGGAACCGCTGCTGCGGCGCCGGGGGCTCACCGAGGACTGAGCGCGACCCCGTGACCGGGGACGAGCAGTCATGAGGATGGCCGGAACCGACCCGGTTCCGGCCCGGTCTCCGGCCATCTTCAGGACACCTCCGCCGTGACACGAACGCAGGTGGAGGGTGTCGCCTCGCGGGCCGGTCTCACCGGTAGGGCGCACACTCCCGGACATCGGCACGGCTCCTCCATCCTGGACGCGGCACCAGCCCGCCGTCGGGCAGCGACCACCCGCGGGACACGACAGTCGATCCGTCACGCAGTGTCAGCGTGGTCTCCGACCGCCCGGGCGCCTCCCTGATCCGCACCCGGCCGTCGACGACGGCGTCGATCACCTGCCGTGCGAAGTCCAGGTCGTCGTCGTCCACGCCGATCTCGAAGCGTGCACACCCGTCCACGGAGATCGTCAGTCCCATCACAGCGGCCCCCCCGGCTCGGCGAGGTCACCGCATACCTGCATCTCCGCCGCGTCCCTCCGGTGGGGCACAAGGTCCAGCACGATCATGTCCGCGCCGGCGAGTTCAGCGAGTGAGATCCGCGCCGACCCACGACACACCTCCCGAGCGTGGCCGTACAGCTCCTCCATCCCCCCTCGTGACACCTCGAGCGGGGCCTCGACTCGCTCCCGGCGCCTCCATCACGACGTCATGCGCGGCGGGTGCCGGGCCGGCTCGCGCCGAGCACCGCGCGCAGCCAGCCGCGCACGGTGGTGTCCCACTTCTTGGGGTCCACGTTCTGCTCGCGCGTGTGGCGGGCGCGCTGGAACCGCACGAACCGCACGAGCTCGGGGTTGCGCTCGGCCAGGTCCATGGACGGGCCCACGGGCACGTACTCGTCGTCCTCGGAGTGCAGGATCAAGGTGGGCACCCGCACCTGCTCGGCGCGGGTCACCCAGTCCATCGCCTTCAGGTCCACGGGGGCCGCGAGGCCGGTGACGAACCGGCCGGCCCGGTTGGAGAGCAGCCACTGGCCCAGCAGGCCGATCGCCTCCGGGATGCGGTTGAGCTTGGCCTGGTGCTCGAGCACGTCCATCCAGTCGACCACCGGGCCGGTGAGCACCACGGCCCGCACATGAGGGGCCAGCGCGGAGCGGTCCACACACTGCAGCGCCACCGCCCCGCCCATCGACCAGCCGAACAGCACGACGTCCTCGGCCCCCTGCTCCATCGCGTAACGGATGGCGGCCTCCACGTCCTCCCACTCCGTGGTGCCGAGCCCGTAGCGCGCGTCCGGGGCGTCGGGGGCGTCGCCGTCGTTGCGGTAGGAGATCAGCAGGGATGTCATGCCGAGTCGCTGCGCCGTGGGCACCGCGCGGATGCCCTCGTTGCGGCGGGCGCCCCGGCCGTGCACCATCACGGCCCACAGCCCCTCGCCGGACCGGGCGTCCTGATCCGCCTCCGGGTCCACACGCCAGGCCGGGGCGCAGCCGTTCGGCACGGGGACGAGCACCTCGGCGGCCTCGAGTCCGGCGTCGGCCGGGGTGGGGTACACGAACGCGGTGAAGCGCCCCTTCACGGCGGCCCGCAGCTCGCCGGCGTAGACCTCCTCCACGACGCGCTGCACCGTGCCGTCGCGCGGGTCGAACGAGGTGATGGCACCGATCCGCGCGCAGCCGGCGCCGCCGTCGAAGGTCAGCGAGTAGGCGCCGGGGACGGTGGTGTACTCGTCGGCCGGCAGGATGACCTCGGGCCCGTCCTCCCCGTCCACGACGGCCAGGATCGCCGTCGACTCCGCGTGCTGGCGGACGGGCGTCACCACCGTGCGGGCGAAGACGCCCGCGAGCGCGGAGCTGGCCCCGGCCACGACGAACGCCCCGGAGAGGGCCACGCTGCCCACCACCGGGGACCAGCGCGCCATGGGCGCGGCGATCGCCACCGAGCCGCGCACGGCGCCCTTCACCCCTCGGCGCACCAGGCGCTGCGCGAGGGGCACGGCTCCGCGAGCGCGGGACCGGTGGCGGCGGGGGCGACGGCGGCAGGAGGAGGCCATGAGTGCATTCTCGACCACGCACGCGCGGGCGTGCCAATCCGCACCGACCGCGCCGATCCGGCCGGCCCGGCGGGGAACAGGGCGAGCGGCGCGGGCGTTGTGCGGACCATGAGCACCCACGAGACCGCATCCCCGGACACCCCTCCGCACGCCGCCCCCCACGCCGCCCCGCCCGCGACGCCGCACACCGCGGCCCTCACCGAGGAGGAGTGGGCGCGCCGCCTCACCCCGGAGGAGTTCCAGGTCCTGCGCCGCGCCGGCACGGAGCGCCCCTACACGGGCGAGTACTGGGACTCCCACGTGCAGGGCGTGTACGCGTGCCGCGCGTGCGGGGCGGAGCTGTTCCGCTCGGACGAGAAGTTCGACTCCCACTGCGGCTGGCCCTCCTTCTTCGCACCCCTGGCCGAGGACCGCGTGGAGTACATCAAGGACGAGACCCTCGGCATGCAGCGGATCGAGGTGCGCTGCGCCGGGTGCGGCTCCCACATGGGCCACGTGTTCCAGGGCGAGGGCTACGGCACGCCCACGGACCTGCGCTACTGCATCAACTCGATCTCGCTGCGCCTCAGCCCGTCCGACGTGCCCTCCGCCGACGCGTCCGACACGCCGGGCGACGCGGCGTGAGCGCCCCGGGGGCGCCGACGTCGCCCGCCGACCTGCGCGCCTTCGCCTCCGACAACTACGCGGGCGTCCATCCGGACGTGTGGGCCGCCATGCTGGACGCGGACGCGGGCCACGCGCGGGCCTACGGCGAGGACCCCGTGACGGCGGCGCTGCAGGAGCGCGTCCGCGCGACCTTCGGCGAGCGGGCCTTCGCGCTGCCGGTGTTCAACGGCACGGGCGCGAACGTCGTCGCACTGCGGGCCCTGACGCCCCCGTGGGGAGCGGTGGTGTGCGCTAGCCACGCGCACATCGCCACGGACGAGGGCGGCGCCCCCGTGCAGGTCGGCGGGCTCTCCCTGCTCCCGGTCCCCACGGGCGACGACGGCAAGCTCACCCCCGCGCTCCTCACGCCCGTGCTGGGCTCCTTCGGATTCGTCCACGCGGTGCAGCCGGCCGTGGTGGAGATCGCCCAGGCCACCGAGGTCGGCACCGTGTACTCGGCGCAGGAGGTGCGGGCGCTCGCCGACGCCGCCCACGCCGCCGGGCTGAGCGTCTACATGGACGGCGCCCGCCTGTGCAACGCGGCCGCCGCCCTGGGTGTGCCCCTGCGGGAGTTCACCACCGACGCCGGCGTGGACGCGGTCTCCTTCGGCGGCACGAAGAACGGTGCGCTGGGCGCGGAGGCCGTGGTCGTGCTGAACCCGGATGCCGTGGCCACCGCGGCCATGATCACCGACCGCGACGTGCCGGGCCGCGAGCGCGACGCGGACTCCGCGGCGCAGATGTCCCTGGGGTACCTGCGCAAGTCCTCGATGCAGCTGGCCTCGAAGCAGCGCTACCTCTCCGCGCAGCTGCTGGCCCTGCTCACCGACGACCTCGGCGTGCGCCTGGCGGACCACGCCAACGCCATGGCCCGCCTGCTGGCCGAGCGCGTGTCCGCGCTCGAGGGGGTGGAGCTCTCCCGTCAGCCCGAGGCCAACGCGGTGTTCGCCGTCCTGGACCCGGCCGCCGCCGACGCGGTGCGCGCCCGTTACCCGTTCTACGACTGGAACCCCGCCACCGGCGAAGTGCGCTGGATGACCTCGTGGGACACCTCCCGCGAGGACGTCGCCGGGTTCACTGACGCGCTCGGCCAGGCCCTGGCGGCCCGGCGCTGAGGACCGCCGACGGCGCGCCCTGCGCCGCGACGCGCACCGGCCCGCCTACGCTGTCGGGCATGACCGTCACCGGGGCGCCCCACGCCGCGCGCGCCGAGGTGCCCGCGGAGTTCCGCCGGGCGCTCGCGGAACTGCGCGACGCCCGGCCCCGCACCCCCGTGCGCCTGCGCGAGATCCCGGCCCCGCCCGGTCTCGCCCCGCACGCCGTGGCCCTGGCCGCGGACGTGTGCGAGGACGTCGCCGCGGAGAACCCGGCCGGCCCCGTGCTGGCCACGGGCCGCTTCGTGCTCCTGCACGATCCGGCCGGCTCGCCGCAGTGGCGGGGCCGGTTCCGCGCGGTCACGTACATCCGGGCGAGCCTGGAGCCCGACGTCGCCACGGACCACCTCGCCGGCGCCGTCGCCTGGACCTGGCTCGTGGAGGCCCTGGAGACCCGGCACGCCGAGCACACCGAGGCCGGAGGCGTGGCCACGCGCCAGCTCGCGGAGAGCTTCGGCACCCTGGCCGGCGAGCCGGACGTGACGGACATCGAGCTGCGCGCCTCCTGGACCCCGAGCGGGCGGGATCTCGGGGCGCATCTGGAGGCGTGGTCGGACATGATCTGCGCCTTCGCCGGCCTGCCGCCCGAGTCCGCCGCTCTCCCCCACCCCACCCACTGACGACCCACCAGCAGGAGCACTCCATGACCCAGGCCGCGTCCGCACCGGGACAGCCGTCCCCCGACGAGGCCGCCGGGGAGGCCCCCGCGCCCCGGCTCATCACCGAGCCCGAGGACGGGACCCCGCATGTGACCGACACCCCCGCCGGGCTCGAGGCCTGCGCCCGCGCCATCGCGGCGGGCACCGGACCGGTGGCCGTGGACGCCGAGCGCGCCTCCGGCATCCGCTACGGCCAGCGCGCGATGCTCGTGCAGCTCAAGCGCGCGGGCGCGGGCATCTGGCTCGTGGACCCGGAGGCCTTCGACGGCCTGGAGCCGCTGGCCGAGGCCCTGAGCGGGGTCGAGTGGGTCCTCCACGCGGCCAGCCAGGACCTGCCCTGCCTGGCCGAGCAGGGGCTGCGCCCGGACGCCCTGTTCGACACGGAGCTGGCCGCCCGCCTGGCCGGGCTGCCCCGCGTGGGCCTGGCCGCCGTCCTGGAGGCGATGCTCGGGGTCACCCTGGCCAAGGAGCACTCGGCGGCGGACTGGTCCACCCGGCCGCTGCCCGAGGGCTGGCTGGCCTACGCGGCCCTCGACGTCGAGCTGCTCGTGCCGCTGAGGGACGCGCTCGCCGCGCTGCTGGAGGAGCAGGGCAAGACGGAGTGGGCGCGCCAGGAGTTCGAGGCCGCCCGGCTGGCGCCCCCGCCCGCCCCGCGCACGGACCCGTGGCGCCGCACTTCCGGCTCGCACAGCCTGCGCCGACCCGCACAGCTGGCCGTGCTGCGCCGCCTGTGGGAGGCCCGCGAGGAGCTGGCCCGACACCGGGACGTCGCCCCCGGCCGACTCATCCCCGACCGCTCGCTGGTGGCCGCCGCCACCGCGCAGCCCCGCACGGTCCCCGCGCTGCGGGACACCTCCGGCTTCCATGGCCGCTCCGCGTCCCGGGAGGCGCCCCGCTGGATCGCCGCGATCCGCGCCGGGCTCGAGGACGCCGCCGACGGCGCAGCCCCGCCCCTGCACGTGCGCGGCGGGGACGCCCCGCCGCCGCCGCGGGCGTGGCGCGATCGCGACCCGCTCGCCGACCGGAGGCTCAAGACCGCGAAGGCGCGCGTGGCCCGCCGCGCGGAGCAGCTCGACATGCCCACCGAGAACCTGCTCACCCCGGACACGCTGCGCCGGATCTGCTGGGAGCCGCCCACGCCGCTCACCCCCGAGTCCGTGGAGGACGCCCTCCGCGAGCGCGGGGCGCGGCCGTGGCAGGTGGAGAACGTGGCCGCGGTCCTGACCGTGGCCCTGCTGGATCCGGACCCCGTGGAGGACTGAGCGGCGTTCCTGGGACGGCGCGTCACGGTTAGAGTGAGAGCCATGACACAACGCCCCGCTCCCCTGGACGCCTTCGGCCACCTGCCCGGAATCACCCCGGACGAGGTCGTCACCCACATCGAGGTCACCGACCACGCGCTGCCCGGCGGCGTGGGCACCCTCGCCCTCCTCACCCTGGACAACGGCCAGGGCCCGAAGCGGCCGGCGACGCTGGGCCCGGCCTCGTTGCTGGGGCTCGCCCGCGCCCTGGACGCCCAGGCCGCGCGGGCCGAGGCCGGCGAGATCCAGGCCCTGGCGGTCACCGGCACGGAGGGCACCTTCGCCGCCGGCGCCGACCTCTCGCTGATCGCGGGCATCGAGGACGCCGGGGACCCGCAGGCGGGCATCGGCCGCGACCTGGCCCGGCTCGGCCACGCCGCCTACGACCGGCTCGACGCGTTCCCCGCCCGGACCTTCGCCTTCGTCAACGGGACGGCGCTCGGCGGCGGGCTCGAGCTCGCCCTCGCGGCCGAGCACCGCGTGGTGGCCGCGGGCGCCAAGGGCTTCGGACTGCCCGAGGTCCGGCTGGGCCTCGTGCCCGGCTGGTCCGGCGTGTGGCGCGTGCCGCACCTGATCGGCCCCGAGGCCGCCGTCGGCGTCCTGGTGAAGAACCCGCTGGACAACAACCGGACCCTGGACGCGAAGGCCGCGTACGAGCTGGGGCTCATGGACGCGGTGGCCGAGGGCGACCTGCTGGAGGCCGGCCTGGCGTTCGCCGCGCGCATCCTCACGGGCGAGGGCCAGACCGAGGAGGCGCAGTCCGAGCACCACGGCCGCGACGTCTCCGACGCAGCATGGGAGCGCGCGCTCGCGGCGCTCGAGCAGCTCCAGGCCTCGCGCCCGGGGCGCCACCTCCCGGCGCGCCGCCACATCGAGGGGCTGTTCGTCGGTGCCCGCACGCGCACGCGCGAGGAGTCGGCCGAGCACGAGGCCGAGGCGCTCCAGGAGCTCATCGGCTCCCCCGAGTTCCGCCGCACCGTGTACGCGTTCCTGGACGTCGTCCAGCGCCGTGCGAAGAGGCCGGCGGGCGATCCCGGCGCGGACCAGGCCCGCGAGGTCCGCAAGGTCGGCGTGGTCGGTGCGGGCCTGATGGCCGGTCAGCTGGCCCTGGTGTTCGCGCAGCAGCTCACGGTGCCCGTCGTGATGACGGACATGGACGCCGAGCGCGTGGACCGCGGCCTGGCCGGCGTGCGCGGGCAGATCGAGAAGCAGGTGGCCAAGGGCCGGATGAGCGCGGAGCAGGGCGAAGCGCTCGCCGGGCTCATCACCGCGGACACGGACAAGTCCGTCTACGCGGACGCCGACGTCGTGATCGAGGCCGTGTTCGAGGAGCTCGAGGTCAAGCGCGCGGTGTTCCGCGAGCTGGAGGGCATCGTGCGCCCGGACGCGATCCTGGCGACCAACACCTCCAGCCTGTCCGTGGCCGCGATGGCCGAGGTGCTCCAGAACCCGGAGCGCCTCGTGGGCTTCCACTTCTTCAACCCCGTGGCCCAGATGCCGCTCATCGAGATCGTCCGCGTGGCCGAGACCTCGGACGAGGCCGTGGCCACCGCGTTCGAGCTGGCCCGCCGCCTCCGCAAGACCGGCGTGCTCGTCAACGACGCGGCGGCCTTCGTGGTCAACCGCGTGCTGCTGCGCATGATGGGCGAGGTGCAGAACTCCTTCGACGAGGGCACCGACGCGCACACCGCCGACCACGCCCTGGACGAGCTGGCCCTGCCGATGACCCCGTTCACGCTCCTCGCGATGGTGGGCATCCCGGTGGCGCAGCACGTCTCGGAGTCCTTGAACACGGCGTTCGGGGCCGATCGTTTCCCGGTGTCCGCGAACCTCCAGCGCCTCATCGACGCCGGCAAGACGGCGATCTGGGCCAAGGACGTGCGCGGCGGCGCCGAGAGCGAGGAGGCCGTCGGCGCGACGGGCGAGGAGATCCCGGCCGCGACCGCCGCGCTGCTCGAGCAGGGCGACGCCCCGCAGACGGCCGAGGAGCTGCTGCACCGCGTGGAGGACGCCCTGGCCGAGGAGATCGGCCTGCTGCTGGAGGAGAAGGTGGTGGCCGCCCCCGAGGACGTGGACCTGTGCATGATCCTGGGCGCCGGCTGGCCGCTGCACCTGGGCGGCATCACGGGGTACCTCGACGACTCCGGCGCGTCCGAGCGGGTCAACGGGACGCGCTTCCACGGCTGAGGCCGGCATCCCGGCGCCGGCGGCCCCGTCACCGCGGAAGGGTGGCGGGGCCGCCGGCGTACCGCTCCCACGGCAGCGGCGGCACGAGGGCGCGCACGTTCGGCGTCGGATGGGCGCTGGCCGGGTGGCAGGTCATGTCCCTGGCGGCGCTGGTGCCCGCCCCGCCTCACGCCACCGGCAGTCCGGCGAACGTCACCAGCTGCGCGCCCAGCCCGGCGAGCGCCTCGTCCCTGCCGGCCACCGGCGCGGACGCCGTCCCGCCACCCCAGTCCGAGGCCGTCACGGCGCCCTCGCTCACGTGATGCGCGCCGATCACCACGCCCTCGCTCACCACGTCCACCCGCACGCCGCCCTCGGCCCCCGCACCGGCATCGCCGCCGGCCGGCCGCAGCGTCGCCTCCGGCATGCGCACCGGCCCCTGCAGCGGGGATGCCTCCTCGAGCCGCACGAACGTGAGCGCCGCCTCGGCCGCGGGTCCCATCAGCAGGTGCTCCGCGTAGGAGGGCACGACGTCCTCCCCCAGCCCCGCGCGCTCGCGCTCGATCCGCACGCGCTGCTCCGTGGCCGAGTCCTCATAGGACGTCCAAACCCACGTCGCCCCGTCGTCGGTGAAGGCCACCTGGCTCTGCGCGAAGAACCGCTCCGGCAGGTCCGGGGTCGCCGCGCGCTGCACCGCGGTGGGGGCGAAGCCCATGCGGGAGGTGAGCACGCCCTCGGCGAGCCGCCGGAACAGGAAGCCCACGTGCTCCCCGCGCAGGGTCACGGCCTCCCAGCGCTCGAACGGGGTCAGGTCGAAGGCGGGGCGGGCGGTCTCGGCCACGGCGGGTCTCCTGGTCTCGGTCGGTCTCGCCGCGCTCTCATGCACGACGACGGCGGGTCGGCTCACGATCCTCTCACCCTCCCCCGCGCACCGCACGCGGGGAGGCGCCCGGTCCGCCGAGTGGAACAATGGGGGTATGACCACGCAGGACACCCGCTCTTCCCAGCCCGCCCCCGCCGCCGAGACCGGCTGCTGCGGCCACTGCGCCCCCCAGGACGCCCAGCCCGGCACCACCCGCCGCACCGTGCTCGGCCGCGGCGCCGCCGTCGCCGCCGTGGGTGCCAGCTCCCTCGTCCTCTCCGGCTGCACGGATGAGATCCGCGCGGAGGACACGGCGCAGGACCACTACGTCGGCGCCGCCAGGACGCCCGCCCTCGCCGTCTCGGAGCTGCCCGTGGGCGCCACGACGTCCGTGGAGGTGGAGGGCCGCACGCTGCTGATGCACCGCGTGGACGAGTCCACGGTGACCGCGTACTCGAACGTGTGCACGCACCAGGGCTGCCTGCTCCAGGTGGTGGACCGCCCCGAGGGGACGGCCTACGCGTGCCCGTGCCACGGCTCCCACTTCGACGTGGAGACCGGCAAGCCCTTCGGCGGCCCCGCGCGCCAGCCCCTCATGGACTACGAGGCCGCCATCGACGGCGACCAGGTGGTCGTCAAGCTCTGAGCCCGCGCACGCCCGGAACCGAGCGGCGCGGCGAGTCCTGGGCGATCAGACGTCGTCGCCGCGCTCCCGCCCGGGGCCTGCCGGCGCGGCGAACTCCTCCATGCCGAAGCGCCGGCGCGGCAGCAGTCCCTCCGGGGCGGCGTGACCGGCGTACGGATCGGGCCGGCCCCGCCGGCTGGGCGCGGGCGTGCGGCTGCCCCGCGACGGCGGCAGCGCCGCGACCTCGCGCCGGTTGGGGTCCCATCCGGGCTGCTCACGCCGCCGCGCCGGGTAGTAGCGGTGCCGCCACCAGAACCAGATGAGCGCCCCGAGCACCGGCAGGATCAGCATGGCCACGGCCCACGGCAGGCGGGCCCGGGGGTCGAGGGGGCCGCGCGCGAGCGAGACGAGCCCGCCCACCCAGATCGCCCCCGCGGTCAGGGACACGCTCCACCCCAGGGCCATCTCGGCCGGCGAGGGCACGAGGGGCATCAGAACAGCGCCACCTTCTCCGGGCCCGGGAAGAGCGCGTCGAGCTCCGCGAGGTCCTCGGCCGTGGGCTCCCAGTCGGAGGCCTTCGCGTTCTCGGCGACCTGCTCGGGACGGGTGGCCCCCGCGATCACGGACGCCACCGGCCCCTGCGCGGCGAGCCAGCCGATGGCCGCCTGCACCTCGGTGATGCCGCGCTCGCGCGCGAACGCCCCGAACGCGGCCAGCTGCTCCAGGTCCGCCTCGTCCACCATGTGTTGCCGCACGTGGGAGAGCCGTGAGCCCTCGGGCGCCGCACCCTGCGAGTACTTCCCCGTCAGCAGGCCGTTGGCCAGCGGGAAGTAGGGCAGCACGCCCAGGCCGAACTCCGCGGCCGCGGGGACGACCTCCAGCTCGGCGCGGCGGTCCAGGAGGTTGTAGTGGTTCTGCGCTGAGACGAACCGCTCGGTGCCGAGCTCGCGCGCCACGTACTCGGCCTGCGCGATCTGCCAGCCGGTGCGGTTCGAGTGCCCGACGTAGCGGACCTTGCCCGCCCGCACGAGGTCGTCGAGCGCCCGCAGCGTCTCGTCGATCGGCGTGCCGGGATCGGGCGTGTGGAACTGGTACAGGTCGATCCACTCGGTGCCGAGCCGGCGCAGCGACGCCTCCACCGCCCTGACGATGTACGCGCGCGAACCGCGGGCGCCGCCGTCGGGCCCGTTCGCCCCGCCCATCTCCATGCCGAACTTGGTGCCCAGCACCACCTCGTCGCGGCGGGAGCCCAGGGCGCTGCCGAGGCGCTCCTCGGAGAGGCCGGGCTCGGCGCCGTAGATGTCGGCGACGTCGAAGAAGGTGATGCCCGCATCCAGCGCGGCGCCGACGACGGCGTCGGTGCCCGCCTGCTCCATCGTGGCGGTGCCGGGACGGCCCAGGTTGTTGCAGCCCAGCCCGACCACGGAGACGGTGAGGCCGGAGCGGCCCAGTCGCACGGTGCGCATCGCTCAGGCCTCCCGGGTCTCGGCCGCAGCGTCCACGACGTCGGCGTCCGCCTCCGCGTCCGCCTCACCACGGGCCGAGGCGTCCGCCGGGCGCAGGTCCCCGCGGTGCACCTCCACCTTGTTCGGCTGGACGCCGTGCGCGCGCTTGGCGGCGGCCGGGATCTCCGCCTCGGCCTTGGCGGCGTGGGGCGTGCGGACGATGAGCACGAGCCGGCCCTCCTCCTCCGCGACGTCCTCGACGTCGCCGAGACCGCGCCACGCGAGCTGGTGGGTGATCTCCGAGCGCAGGGCGTCCGCGTGCTGAGCCTCGATCGGCGTGCTCGTCCGCCCCCGCAGGCGGTAGGTCACGGACAGCGTGGTCAGGGCGTCGTCGTCGAGCTCGGCGAAGCCCTCCTCGCGGCCCTGCGCCACGAAGGCGGCCAGCAGCTCCTCGCCCTCGGCGTCGTCGGCCACGGGCTGGTCCCCCACCGTGCCGACCGCGCCGACGCGGCCGTGGTGCACGGTGAACTGCCCGGAGCCGGGCTCGCACCACGCCTCGCGGTACTCGAAGCGGCGCGTGCCGTCCTCGGCGGTGACGTCGCGGTACAGGCGGACGATGCTCATGGGGTGCTCCTGGCGTCGGGGGTCAGTGGGTGGGGAGGGCGACGACGGCGGCCGGCGCTCAGCGATCGGACGTGCGCCGCGCGTCCTCGGGGCTGGACGGGGCCACGCCGGGCATGCCGGACTCCGGCACGGCGCCGGACACGGGCCGCGCATACGGCACCTTGGCGCCCAGCACCTGGGCCACGGTGTCCTGCGCGATGCGCTGGGCGGTCAGGCCGACGCGGTCCAGCACCTCGGCGCGCGTGCCGTGGGCGAGGAACTCGACGGGCAGGCCGACCTCGTTCAGGGCGGTGTCCACGCCCGCGGCACGCATCTCCTGGCGGATGCGGGAGCCCACGCCGCCGGCGCGGACGCCGTCCTCGAGGCACACCACGATCCGGTGGCGCGCGGCCAGGCGGATCACGGACCCGGCCACCGGCAGGACCCACCGGGGATCCACGACGGTGGCGGTGATGCCCTGGCGGCTCAGGCGCTGCGCGACGTCGAGCCCGAGCTCGGCCATTGCGCCGACGGCCACGATCAGCACGTCGCGGTCGGCGTCGTCCTCGTGGGCGGCCGGGCCGATCCGGGAGAGCACGTCCGTGCCGTCCTCGAGGCGCTCGAGGGCGCGCACGGGCTCGCCCACCGAGCCCTTCGCGAAGCGCACCACGGTGGGCGCGTCGCTCACCGCCACGGCCTCGCGCAGCTCCTCGCGCAGGGTCTCGGCGTCGCGCGGGGCCGCGATCCGCAGCCCCGGCACGGTCTGCAGCAGGGCGAGGTCCCACATGCCGTGGTGGCTCGGGCCGTCCGGGCCGGTCACGCCGGCGCGGTCCAGCACGAACGTCACCCCGGCGCGGTGCAGGCCCACGTCCATGAGCACCTGGTCGAACGCGCGGTTGAGGAACGTGGCGTACACGGCCACCACGGGGTGCAGGCCGCCGAAGGCCATGCCCGCCGCGGAGGTGACGGCGTGCTGCTCCGCGATGCCGACGTCGAACACGCGGTCTGGGAACTCCAGGGCCATGGGCGCCAGGCCCACCGGGTTCATCATGGCGGCCGTGATGGCCACGACGTCCGGGCGCTCGCGGGCGATGTCCACCAACTCCTCGCCGAACACGTTGGTCCAGGACTGCGCCGTGTCGGAGGTGACGGGCTCGCCCGTGGACGGGTCGATCCGGCCGATCGCGTGGAACTGGTCCGCCTCGTTCGCCACGGCCGGCGCATAGCCGTGGCCCTTCTCGGTCATGGCGTGCACGATCACGGGTCCGCCGTAGGCGCGGGCGTCCTCGAGGGCCTCCTCCATGGCCTCCACGTCGTGCCCGTCGACGGGGCCGATGTACTTCATGCCCAGGTCCTCGAACAGGCCCTGCGGCGCCCAGAGGTCCTTGAGGCCCTTCTTCGCCGCGTGCAGCGGGCGGTAGAGGAGGTGGCCCGCCGTGCCGCCCTCCTGCAGGCGGCGCTTCATGTAGTCCAGGGTCTGCTCGTAGCGCCGGTGCGTGCGGACCTTGTCCAGCACTCCGCGGCGCAGCCCGCCGAGGTGGTCGGCCAGGCCGCCCACGGTGGGGGCGTACGAGCGGCCGTTGTCGTTCACCACGATCACCACGCGCCGGTTGCGATCGCCGGCGATGTTGTTGATCGCCTCCCAGGCCATGCCGCCGGTGAGGGCGCCGTCCCCGATCACCGCGACCACGGTGCGGTCCCGCTGGCCCGTCTGCCACCACGCACGGGCGATCCCGTCGGCCCAGGAGAGGGAGGAGGAGGCGTGCGAGGACTCGACGACGTCGTGCTCGGACTCGGCGCGGTCGCCGTAGCCGGACAGGCCGCCCTGCTGCCGCAGCGTGGTGAAGTCCTGGCGCCCCGTGAGCAGCTTGTGCACGTAGGACTGGTGGCCCGTGTCGAAGATGACCGCGTCCCGCGGGGAGGAGAACACGCGGTGCACGGCGAGCGTCAGCTCCACCACGCCGAGGTTGGGGCCGAGGTGGCCGCCCGTCTGGGAGACGTGGGCGATGAGGAACGCGCGGATCTCCGCCGCCAGCCGCGTCAGCTCCTCCTCGGAGAGGCCCTCGAGGGCCTCCGGAGACGTGATCTGGGGCAGCAGGGGTGCACCGGTGTCCTGGGGGCGGCTGGCGCGGGACGGCTCGTTCATAGTCCGTCCAGGGTACTCCGCTCCCCGCGCGCGGGCGCGGAGGCCGAGGACGACGCCGGCCCGCCGCCTCCGCGTGGGAGGCGGCGGGCCGGCGTCGGGCGGCCCCGCGAACGGGGCCCGTGCGCGGATCAGGCCTCGGCGACCATCTGGCGCAGCACGTACTGCAGGATGCCGCCGTTGCGGTAGTAGTCGGCCTCACCGGGGGTGTCGATGCGCAGGACCGCGTCGAACTCGGTGACCTTGCCGTCATCGCCGGTGGCGGTGACCTTCAGGGTCTTCGGCGTGTGGCCCTCGTTGAGCTCCGTCACCCCGGCGATGTCGAAGGTCTCGGTGCCGGAGAGGCCCAGGGAGTCCGCGGACTCGCCGGACGGGAACTGCAGCGGGAGCACGCCCATGCCGATGAGGTTCGAGCGGTGGATGCGCTCGAAGGACTCCGCGATGACGGCCTTCACGCCCAGGAGCGCGGTGCCCTTCGCGGCCCAGTCACGGGACGAGCCGGAGCCGTACTCCTTGCCGCCCAGCACCACCAGCGGGGTGCCCGCGGCGGCGTAGTTCTGCGCCGCGTCGTACACGTAGGCCTGCGGGGCGCCGTCCTGGGAGAAGTCGCGGGTGAAGCCGCCCTCGATGCCGTCCAGGAGCTGGTTCTTGATGCGGATGTTCGCGAAGGTGCCGCGGATCATCACCTCGTGGTTGCCGCGGCGCGAGCCGTAGGAGTTGAAGTCCTTGCGCTCCACGCCGTTCTCCAGCAGGTAGCGGCCCGCCGGGGTGTCCGACTTGAACGAGCCCGCCGGGGAGATGTGGTCGGTGGTGACCGAGTCGCCCAGCTTCAGCAGCACGCGGGCACCGGCGATGTCCTCCACCGGCTCCGGCTGCGCCTGCATGCCCTCGAAGTACGGGGGCTTGCGGACGTAGGTGGAGTCCGCGTCCCAGGCGAACGTGTCGCCGGTGGGGGTCTCGAGGGACTGCCAGCGCTCGTCGCCGTCGAAGATGGTGCCGTACTGGTTCGTGAACATCTCGGTGTCGATCGACTCGTCGATGATCTTCTGGACCTCGGTGGGGTCCGGCCAGATGTCCTTCAGGAACACGTCGTTGCCGTCCGCGTCCTGGCCCAGGGCCTCGTTCTCGAAGTCGAAGTCCATGGTGCCGGCCAGCGCGTAGGCCACCACGAGCGGCGGGGACGCGAGGTAGTTCATCTTCACGTCCGGGTTGATGCGGCCCTCGAAGTTGCGGTTGCCGGAGAGCACCGCGGTCACGGAGAGGTCGTTCTCCTGGATCGCCTCGGAGATCTCCTGCTCGAGCGGGCCCGAGTTGCCGATGCAGGTGGTGCAGCCGTAGCCGACCACGTTGAAGCCGAGGCCGTTGAGGGACTCGCGCAGGCCCGACTTCTCGTAGTAGTCGGTCACGACGCGGGAGCCCGGGGCCACGGAGGTCTTCACCCACGGCTTGGAGGTCAGGCCCTTGGCCAGCGCGTTGCGGGCCAGCACGCCCGCGGCCATCATCACGGAGGGGTTCGAGGTGTTGGTGCATGAGGTGATCGAGGCGATCGACACGGCGCCGTGGTCCAGCTGGAACCGGCGGCCGTCCTCCATGGACACGTCCACGAGCTTGGAGGGACGGCCCTCGCCGGCCTCGTCGTCCGTGGCGTAGTTGTGCAGGTCCTTGCGGAACGTCTCCTTGGAGTCGGAGAGGACGATGCGGTCCTGCGGGCGCTTGGGGCCGGAGATCGAGGGGACCACCGTGGAGAGGTCCAGCTCGAGGTACTCCGAGTAGGCGACCTCGGTGGAGGGGTCGTGCCACATCCCCTGCTCCTTGGTGTAGGCCTCCACGAGGGCGACCTGCTCCTCGGAGCGGCCGGTGAGGCGCAGGTACTCGAGCGTCACGTCGTCGATCGGGAAGATCGCGGCCGTGGAGCCGAACTCCGGGGACATGTTGCCGATGGTGGCGCGGTTGGCCAGCGGCACGGAGCCGACGCCCTCGCCGTAGAACTCCACGAACTTGCCCACCACGCCGTGCTGGCGCAGCATCTCGGTGATCGTCAGCACCACGTCGGTGGCGGTGGCGCCGGCCGGGATGGAGCCGGTCAGCTTGAAGCCCACGACGCGCGGGATGAGCATGGAGACCGGCTGGCCGAGCATCGCGGCCTCGGCCTCGATGCCGCCCACGCCCCAGCCCAGCACGCCCAGGCCGTTGACCATGGTGGTGTGCGAGTCGGTGCCGACGCAGGAGTCGGGGTAGGCGCGCAGCGCGCCGTCGACCTCGCGGGTCATGACGGTGCGGGCCAGGTGCTCGATGTTGACCTGGTGGACGATCCCCATGCCCGGGGGGACGACCTTGAAGTCGTCGAACGCGGTCTGGCCCCAGCGCAGGAACTTGTAGCGCTCGCCGTTGCGCTCGTACTCGATCTCCATGTTGCGCTCGACCGCCTGGTCGTTGCCGAACACGTCGATCTGCACCGAGTGGTCGATGACCAGCTCGGCCGGGGAGAGCGGGTTCACGCGGGCGGGATCGCCGCCGAGGTCCTTGATGGCCTCGCGCATGGTGGCCAGGTCCACGACGCAGGGCACGCCGGTGAAGTCCTGCATGATGACGCGGGCGGGGGTGAACTGGATCTCGGTGTCCGGCTGCGCGGAGGGATCCCACGAGGCCAGGGCCCTGATCTGCTCGGCGGTGACGTTGGCACCGTCCTCGGTGCGCAGCAGGTTCTCCAGCAGCACCTTGAGGGAGTAGGGCAGCTTCTCAGCGCCCTCCACCGCGTTGAGGCGGAAGATCTCGTACTCGGCGCCGGCGACGTCGAGGACGCCCTTCGACCCGAAGCTGTCAACAGTGGTCACGGGAGGACTCCTATTCCCGCCCGGGTTCGTCCCGGGCACTCGTCCAGTGGGGGTCGGCGCCGGGTCCTCGTCCGTGACGGTCCTCACAGGGCCGTCACCTGAATCACAGGCGCCGCACTGCCGCCCAGCCTACCGCGTGCCCGCCCCGCCCCGGGGCTCTCTTCCCCTGTGTGGCGACACACTGCGGCCGCGGACGTGACGGGGGCGTGCGACGACGGCGTCCGTCGTCGCA